>JBBQDD010000194.1:0-5223 GCA_038319335.1 Sphingomonadales bacterium | reverse complement strand
CCCGACCCGGGAGAGACTGATCATGGCAACCGCGTTCAAGCAGATCGAGGATGAGGCCATCGAAGCCGCCCGATCAATGGCCTATTCGATGCCAATCGAAGATATCGACATGACGGATTCGTCGCGGTTCCTGGACAACACGCATTGGGCTTTTTTTGAGCGGCTCCGCAAGGAAGCGCCGGTGCATTACTGCGCCAAGGGTCGGTTCGGGCCGTTCTGGTCAGTCACGCGCTATAAGGACATCATGGCGGTGGATACCAACCACGCCGTATTTTCATCCGACGCGCATCTGGGCGGGATAACCGCCAAGGATCAGGAGGATGATTTCATTCTGCCGATGTTCATCGCGATGGATCAGCCCAAGCATGATGTACAGCGCAAGGCCGTGTCGCCCATCGTGGCGCCGGGTAATCTTGCCGTGCTCGAAGTGCTGATCCGCGAACGTGCACAGAAGATTTTCGATAATCTGCCCATCAACGAACCTTTCGACTGGGTCGACCGCGTATCGATTGAACTGACGACGCAGATGCTCGCCACGCTGTTCGATTTCCCGTGGGAGGAGCGCCGCAAGCTTACTTACTGGTCTGACGTGACGACCACGGACACCACTAGCGCGGCTGCGACCATGACGCGGGACGAGCAGCGCGCGATCCTGATCGAATGCCTCACCTATTTTACCGGGCTGTGGAACGCGCGGGTGAATGCCCCGCCCGCAGGCGACCTGATTTCGATGATGGCCCACAACCCGTCGATGCGGGATATGCAGCCGATGGAATATCTCGGCAATCTGTTGCTGTTGATTGTGGGCGGCAACGATACGACGCGCAATTCGATTACCGGTGGCCTGCTGTTCCTGAACGAAAACCCCGGCGAGTATCAAAAGCTGCGCGACAACCATGCGCTGATCGATTCGATGGTACCTGAAATCGTCCGCTATCAAACGCCACTGGCGCATATGCGCCGCACCGCCCTGCAAGATACAATCCTGGGCGGCCAGCACATCAAAAAGGGTGACCGCGTGGTGATGTGGTATGTGTCCGGCAATCGCGACGAGACAGAAATCGAGAATGCGGATCAGTTCATCATCGATCGTGCCCGCCCGCGCCAGCATCTGTCGTTCGGCTTTGGCATCCACCGCTGCGTGGGCAATCGCCTGGCCGAAATGCAGTTGAAGATCGTCTGGGAGGAAATCCTGAAGCGGTGGCCGTTGATTGAGGTGGTTGAGGCCCCCGTCCGGGTGCCATCGGCCTTTGTCAAAGGCTATGAAAAGATGATGGTCCGTATTCCGGGCTGATCTGTTCCACGCCTCAAGCCGTCAAACCACTGCATATCCGGGGAAATCCATGCCGCGCGTCATTTTTGTCGAACCCAATGGCACTGAACATCAGGTTGAAGTTGCGACCGGTTATTCGGTGATGGAGGCGGCGCTGAACAACAATATCCGCGGCATTGATGGCGATTGCGGCGGCAATTGTGCTTGCGGCACCTGCCATGTCTATGTCGCGGCGGCCTGGCGCGAACGCACTGGCGAACAGAGCGAAATGGAGCATGACATGCTCGAATTCGCAGAGGGCGTGCGGGAGGACAGTCGCCTGTGCTGCCAGATCGAAATGAGCGATGCGCTTGACGGGCTGGTGGTGCACATCGCGGATGCCCAGCACTGATCATGCCACGCGTGGCGCCCCTGATCAGCGCCGATTGAAGCGCCGGGTTCTCAATCGGCGCTATTCGCGCTAACGCGCGCCATGATTTCTCTTTTACTCGTAACGTTGGGCGGGGCGCTGGGCGCTGGTGCCCGCTATCTGGTTGGCAAGGCCATGCTCGGCTGGCTGGGCGCTGATTACCCCTGGGGCACGCTGACCGTGAATGTGATCGGTGGGCTGGCGATGGGCGTGCTTGCGGGCATGCTGTCGCGCAGCACAGCGGGGGAGCAGGCCCGGCTGTTGCTGGGTGTGGGCGTGCTGGGCGGGTTCACCACCTTTTCCGCCTTTTCGCTTGAGCTGGTGACCATGGTGGAACGCGGCGCGATGCTGACTGCGATGGGCTATGCGCTCGCATCCGTAGTTGGTGCCATGCTGGCGCTGTTTGCTGGGCTGGCGATGACGCGGGGGCTGGCATGAGCACTGACGGCAAGGGAGCTCCCAAATCTGGAGTGGGCAGCCACGGCGATGTCCGCCAGTTCACCGTATCGGCAGAAGATGACGGCATCCGGCTCGATCGCTGGTTCAAGCGCCATCTTGAGACGACCAGCTATACGATGGTCGCCAAATGGGCGCGCACCGGCCAACTGCGCATCGACGGCGCACGCGCGACCCCGGGCGACCGGCTGGCGGCGGGGCAGGTGCTTCGCTTGCCGCCGGCAGAAGCCGTGCGGGCCGATGCGCCAAAGGTTGCCGCGCGCACCCGCACCCCGCTGACCCCGGAGGAGGAATCGTTCATCCAGGAAATGGTGATCCACAAGGACGCGCAGGCGATTGTGATCAACAAGCCGCCCGGCCTTGCAACGCAAGGGGGCACCAAAACGACAGAGCATGTCGATGGCCTGCTCGACGGGCTGTGTTTTGAAAGCGAGGGGCGGCCAAAGCTGGTCCACCGGCTCGACAAGGATACGTCCGGCGCGCTGCTGGTGGCGCGCAATGCGCGGGCGGCGGGGCATTTCGCCAAGGCATTTTCCAGCCGCACGGCGCGCACGGTCTATTGGGCGCTGATCGACGCCGTGCCCGAAATTTTTGACGGGATGATCGAACTGCCAATCGGCAAGCAGCCCGGTTCTGGCTGCGAAAAAATGCATGTCGATGAGGAAAATGGCAGCCCGTCGCGCACCCGCTACCGCGTGATTGAGCGGGCTGGCAATCGTGCGGCCTGGGTTGAGCTTCAGCCGTTTACCGGGCGCACGCACCAGCTGCGCGTGCATATGAACGCGATCGGTCATCCGATTGTGGGCGACGGCAAATATGGCGGCGCTGCATCCTTCCTGACGGGCGGCGTAAGCCGCAAGATGCACCTGCATGCGCGGCGCATCCGCATCGATCATCCCGATGGCGGGCAAATCGACGTCACGGCAGACCTGCCGGCGCATTTTGCCGAGAGCCTGAAGCTGCTGGGCTTTGACGAAAAGCTGGGCAATGCAATGCCGATGGACGAGGTAAAGTTCAGCGAAACCGCCGAAGGCAAACGCCGCGCCGCCGCCGCCATCGCCAAATCACGCCGCCAGGAACGCAAGGGCGAACGCCGCGGGCGGCAGCGGAGTTAGCAGCGGGCGTCCGGCTAGGCTGCAGCGTCCCACAATGGGCTCAGACTGAACGTGACTAGCGTTAACTCGCTCGAGCCCGTTCGCCCTCAATCCTTGTCGTCAGTTGGCAGTTCGGGCTGGTCGGCGATGGCAGACGGGCGCGGGGCGGCGGTGCCGCGACAGCCCTTGGTGCGCCCAATGCCTTTCAGATAGCCGCGCCGTATCGCGCCTGCATATACCGCTGCTTCTGCCCGCCGCTGTGCCTTGTCTGCACCGGTAATGACGCGCACCAGCCCAAGGCCGGGGATGAAGCTGCTCACCACCCCGCGCGCTGCGGCCGCTGCCACGGCGGCGCTTTCGCCCTTTTTGGTCGCCGGCGCGTCGACATCGGGGCCGAGCACGCTGGTCAATTGGCTCACTTCGCGGGTGATGGCGGCGCAATTCTGCGTGTGGGCGGATGAATAAGGTGCCGATGCCGCCAGCAACAGAATTTCGGGAATCTTGTCCTGCTTGATCCGC
Source organism: Sphingomonadales bacterium (assembly GCA_038319335.1). Taxonomy (GTDB): domain Bacteria; phylum Pseudomonadota; class Alphaproteobacteria; order Sphingomonadales; family Sphingomonadaceae; genus Sphingomonas. The sequence continues at coordinate 1,472 of JBBQDD010000194.1, read as the reverse complement.
GCGTCGCGCAGCGGCTGGGTGGCCGCACGCCCGACTGAATTGTCATCCTGCTGCGGGGTGCGCGCAGCGATCGCCACGCTGCTGCTCAGCGCTATGGTTGCACACAGAAATACACCAAGACGCATGTCAATCTCCCACCGGTTATCCTTGCACAACGCTGCTAACGCCATTGGGTTGCGCTGTCTAAGCCGGGGGGTGATACCGCATCGCAACGTCGCACCGGGCATAGCGCGCGCCGAAATCGCGCATGATATCGGCATCATGTCGGAAACCGATTTTTTCATATAAGTGGATCGCCGGCACGCAGCGCGCGCTGGTGAGAAGGTAGAGCGTCTCGACCTCCATCGCCGCCGCCCGATCGACGATGGCGCGCAGCAAAAACGCGCCGGCCTTTCGCCCCTGCGCGTTGCTGCGAACGCCCATCTTGGTGAGCTCGAACTGGCGGGGGCCCGTTTTCTGAAGCGCACATGCGCCGACAATGCCCAGGCCGGCCGCCTCCACGAACAGGATCACCCCGCCCGGATCGATAATCCGCGCGCGCGGATTTTCCAGCACGTCGCGGTCGGTGGCTTCCAGGTGGAACATGGCCTGGATCCACTCGGCGTTGATGTCGTGGAAATCGCGGGCAAGGCCGTCATGGAATTCGTGGATGATCAGCCCAGGCCCACGCGCAGGCAGCGGCTTGGCCGCCAGCCCGGCTTCGATGGCCGTAACCTGATGGAGCAAAGGGCCGTTCAAACCAGCGCAGAGATCAGCCACGGCTATCTCGACGCGGGGCCACACATCCCGTTTCGACCGGACCATGGCGGCCTTGCCCGCCGCGGTGAGCGATGCGGTCTTCTGGCGTTGATCCCGGCCCAGTCGCGCAACATCGACCAGACCGAGGGTCACCAGCCGGGCCAGCATGCGGGTGATCGCCGGTTGGCTGATCCCCAGCGCATCCACGATCTGGCCGATCGTCATCGATTCGGTACGATCGAGTGCCGCCAGCAACGGATATTGGCTGGGCTGGATCGACAAACCGGCCTCTGCGATGATGTGCGACACATCCGCCTGCAGGCGTTCTGCCAGCCTTTTCAACCGGCTGCCCAAAAACAAGTCGCCATGCGCCGCGATGATATCCATGCCGTTCCGTCAATTATATAACACGCTATATGATTGACGCTAAGCGCCGGAAGCGCGCAGTGCAAGCGTCAGGCTTGGGTGCTTGGGGCGGAAGCAGCGATGCGGTTTGAGGGTGCCGCAAGGGCGAAAGCGTTTAGTCCGCCTTCATCGCCTCCAGCAGCGCTTTAACCTCCTGGGATCGGCCGCGAGGGAGGATCAGCACATCATTACCGCTGGCCACCACGATCAGGTCGCTCATCCCCAGCATCGCGATGCGGATGCCGTCGCTGCGCACCAAGCAATCACGCGATTCCAGGGCGATGACATCGCCTTTGCAGGCATTGCCATCACTGTCGCAATCGCTGAGC
>JBBQDD010000193.1:0-5224 GCA_038319335.1 Sphingomonadales bacterium | reverse complement strand
ATTGGGGGGAAGCGAATTGACCGAGAGCGCCTTGATTGACGCGACCGTGCAGCCTGCGCGGCTGGTGTCGCGCGCCTGGGGCGATCCGGCATGAGCGATGCGCCCGGCACCGTCGTACTGTTCCTGCCGACCAGCAGCGTGGACAGCCACCGCTGGCTGCGCATTGCCGATGGCAGTATCACCGCGCGCGGTGAGGGCCTGCCGGAGGGCGATGTCGCCACATCAGTCGTCGTCGTGCCAGCAGAGGATGTGACGCTGCACTGGGCGAGCCTGCCCGACAGGTCTCAGGCGCAGTCTGTTGCCGCTGCGCGCGTGCTGGTGGCAGAGGCAAGCGCATCGCCGATGGGTGAGCTCCACCTGGCTGTGGGGCGCGAGGCGAGCGGCGATGATCGCCCGATCGGCGTCGTCGCCAGCGCGCGGATGCAGCGCTGGCTGGTCGATCTGGCCCATGCCGGGCTTGACCCCGATGTGATGATCCCTGCGCCCATGTTGCTGCCGCGCCCCGATGAGGGTTTTGTGCAGGCGGATCTGGGTGGCGACGCGGTGGTGCGCGGCGTGGCGACGGGCTTTGCCCATGACGATCAGCTGACGCCGCTGGTGACTGGCGGGATTGCGCCAGCGGTCATGTCGCGTGAGGCGATTGAGGCAGCGATCGTGGCGGCGGCGGGTGCCCCTGTGCTCGATCTGCGGCAGGGTATTTTTGCCAAGCGGCGACGCAGGGCCATTGATTGGGCGCTGATGCGGCGCATGGGCTGGCTGCTGGTGGCGATCCTGACGGTGACGTTGCTGATCAGCCTGGTGCAGATCATGCAATATGGCTTTGCCGCCGATGCACTGGAACGCCGTGCCGACCTGTTGGCGCGGCAGGGGCTGGCGCGGGGCGAATCGGTGAATGATGCCGCCCGCCAGCTCGACGCACGGCTGGTGCGGCTGCGCGGGCCCGGGCGCGGCTTCAGCGCGACGGCGGCGGCCATCTATGGCGCGATACGGGGCGTTCCGGGGACGGAAGTGCGCGCGCTGAACTTTGATGCCAAGGGCGCAGCGCTCGTAACGATCGCGGCACAGACGGAGGGGCAAGTGTACGACGTGATCCGGGAGATCAATGCGCAGGGCTATTCCGCCACCACCAGCACATTCGAACAAAGCGCCAACCGGTTGACCGGGCGCATCACCGTGGCCCCGCAATGACCGCCGCAGTCCGAGCCTGGTTCGGCGCCTTGTCGCTGCGTGAAAAGCGGTTGGTGTTGGCAGCCGTCGCGCTGGCATTTGTCACCCTGTTCTGGTTCGCGCTGGTGCGCCCGGTGAGCGATGGGCTGGCCGATGCGCGCGTGCGGCATGACAATGCTGTGCAGCGGCTCGCCGAGATTGAGGGGCAGCTGGAAAGCGTGAAGATCGCCCAACGCACCCGCGCCGCGCCGATCGGTGCGCCGCTGGAAACCGTGGTGCGGGAACGCGCGGCAGAGGCGGGCTTCGCCCTCGCCACGGTATCGCCCCAGCCGAACAACGGCCTGCAGATCGCGATTGCCGCCGCGCGGCCAGCGGCATTTTTCGCCTGGGTCGCCGGGCTGGAGGCCAACGGTATCCTCGTCGAAAGCCTGTCGACCACCGACAATGGCGACCAGACGATATCGGTGACGCTGGTATTGAAGATACAGGGCCTGTGATGAAAATACGGCTGACCACCCGGCCTGTGGCGCTGTTCGGCGGGCTTGCCGTGCTAGCGCTGCTGGTGTTCCTACCGATGCGGCTCGTGCTGGGGCTGGTGGGGCTGGGCGAGTACGGGCTGTCGGCGCGAGTAGTGCGCGGCCCGGTGTGGTTTGGCACGCTGACCGAGGCAAAGATCGGCGATCTGGCGTTGGGTGATATCAACGCCGGCCTGGCCCCGTTACCCTTGCTGCTGGGCCGTGCGCGGCTGGGCATCAGTGGGGCAGCGCAAGGTGATCGACCCGGCTTGAGTGGCGCGATCAGCACCAGCCGCTACAGCAAGGGCATTGATGACATGACCGGATCGATCCCGACCGGCTCCGTTTTCGCGCCGCTGCCGATCAACCGGCTCGATCTGGAAGCGGTGAGCGTGCGTTTCGATAGCGGTGCCTGCGCAGCGGCACAGGGGCGTATCAAGGCGCAGTTAAGCGGCAGCATTGCGGCTCTTGCCCTGCCGCAATCGATGAGCGGTACGCTGCGCTGTGAGGCAGGCGCTCTCGTCATCCCGCTGGTCAGCCAGGCGGGCACCGAGGGCGTTACGCTGCGCATTCAGGGCAATGGCCGTTACCGCGCCACGCTGGACATCCAGTCAGCCGATCCCGCCATCGCGCAAAAATTGAGCCTCAGCGGGTTCCAGCCCAACGAGGCAGGCTATCGGCTGTCGACCGAAGGGCAGTTCTGATCGCCGCGATGCCGCTTGATGCCTTGACGATGGCGGCTTTCGCCCGCTAGGGCCGCCATCTTCGTGGCGATCGTAGTTCAATTGGTTAGAGCGTCGGCTTGTGATGCCGGATGTTGCGGGTTCAAGTCCCGTCGGTCGCCCCATTTCCTTCCCGCATTTGCAGGATAAACATCCGTGAACACCGGCTGGGGCTTCCCCGATTTCGACGATCATGAGGGCCTGCACCTTTTCACCGATCCCGCATCGGGCTTGAGCGCCGTGATCGCGATCCATTCCACCAAGCTGGGACCGGCTGGTGGCGGATGCCGTTTCTGGCACTACGCCAACTCGCATGAGGCAATCACCGATGCGCTGCGCCTGTCACGCGGGATGAGCTTCAAGAACGCCATGGCCGGACTGCCGATGGGCGGGGGCAAGGGCGTTGTTCTCGCCAATGCCGATCGTACCAAGACTCCTGAGCTGTTGAAGGCGTTTGGCCGCGCCATCGATTCGCTGGGTGGGCGATACGTGACGGCAGAGGATGTCGGCATGGCCGATTCCGATATGGTGACGATTGCGACGGAGACGAAATACGTCACCGGCCTGCCCGTCGCATCGGGGCGGGCAGGCGGCAACCCCGGGCCGTCGACCGCGCTGGGCGTTTATCTGGGCGTGAAGGCAGCCGCGAAGCGCGGGCTGGGCGCGGACGGTATGAAGGGCGTGCATGTCGCCATTCAAGGCGTTGGCTCGGTTGGCGGCGGACTGGCCGAATTGCTGGCCCGCGACGGCGCGAAGCTGACGTTGGCGGACGTGGACGGCGACCGTGCGGCGGCGCTGGCCAAGGCACTGGGTGCAGATGTGGTGCCGACCCAGGAAATCCTGGCGCTTCCTGCCGATATCGTCAGCCCTAACGCGCTCGGCGCGATCCTGACTGAAAGCTCCATTACCGCGCTGCAGACAAAGGTCATCGCAGGCGGCGCGAACAACCAGTTGGCGACCCGCGAAGACGGCTGGCGGCTCCATGCGCGTGGCATCACCTATGCACCGGACTACGTCATAAACGCGGGCGGCATAATTAACGTATGCCTCGAATATATGGGGCAGGGCGACCGCGCTGAAGTGGAGGCACGAATCCACAAAATCCCTGATCGCCTGAACGAAGTATGGGACGAAAGCGATCGCAGCGGTGAACCCGCATCAGCTGTGGCTGACATGATCGCCAAAAGGCTGATCGGTCGGGGCTGATCCCACCGAGTGTGATCGTTGACGATCGCGCCCGCTCGCGCCACTCTTTCCCCAACGAAACCGGGAAGGACCGCGCCATAGCCACCATTGCTGCCGACGCCGCGCCACCTGCCAAGCCCGGCATGTTCGATCATCCGCGCGGGCTGTGGGTGCTGGCGGGCACCGAGCTGTGGGAACGCATTTCATTCCACGGCATGCAGGCCCTGCTGGTGCTCTACATGGTCGGCGCGCTGCTGTTGCCGGGGCATGTAGAGCATGTGGTCGGTTTCGAAAGCGTCCGTGGCGCGATTGAGGGCATCACCGGGCCGCTATCCGTAAAGGCGCTCGCCGCGCAGATTTTCGGGCTGTATGTCGGGCTGATCTATTTCACGCCGGTCATTGGCGGCGCGATTGGCGATCGGCTGATCGGGCGGCGTGCAGCCGTGGTGATCGGCGGGCTGCTGATGGCGGCGGGGCATTTCTCGCTCGCCTTTGACGAGAGCTTCCTGTTCGCGCTGCTGCTGCTGATCCTGGGCGCGGGGCTGCTGCGCGGTAACCTGCAGCCGCAGGTAAAGTCGCTCTACGCAGATGGGGATAGGCGGGCGGCGGATGCGTTCCAGCTCTATTATGTCGGCATCAATATTGGGGCGTTTATCGCGCCGATCATCACTGGTGCGCTCGCGACAATCTATGGCTGGCATTTCGGTTTTGGATTTGCCGGCATCGGCATGCTGATTGGGCTGGGGATCTACCTAGCCGGGCAGCATTTGCTGCCGAATGAACCGCGATCCATTGAGGTGAAAACGGCGCGCGCGCCGCTGACGGCGGTGGAAAGGCGGCGGGTGGCCGGGTTGTGGCTGATCTGGCCGTTCGTGATCTGCTTCTGGATTGCGCAATCGCAGGTGTGGAACGTCTATAATTTATGGGCGAGCGACCATGTGCAGATGCGCGTTGCGGGTTTCGATGTGCCCGTGCCTTGGTTGCAGGCGCTTGATGGCCTGTCCCCTGTCATCGTGATGCCGCTGTTTCTGGCGCTGTGGCGCTGGCAGGCGGCGCGCGGTGTGGAGCCCGATGACGTGGCAAAGATGGCGATCGGTTGCCTTATCTTCGCAGGCGGCACCGCCTGGCTCGCGTTGGCCCCGCTGGTGGCGACGGACGATCGCGCGCCGCTGCTATGGGCGGTCGCGTTCCACCTGATCTCCAACGCGGGCTGGCTGTATTTCACGCCGATTGCGCTGGCGCTGTTTGCTGCCAAGGCACCCGCATCGCTGCGGGGCACGATGATTGGCGTCAATTCGCTGGCGGTGTTTTTCGCCAGCACGATCAGCGGGCGGATTGGCGGGCTTTACGAAACCCTGTCGCCCAGTGCGTTCTGGCTGCTCCACGCTGCTATTGTCGGTGGGGCGGGCATCGGGCTGCTGGTAGTGGCGCGGACCTTGCGCGGGCTGTTCGCCAGCGATGACGATGGCGCGGCCACCGTGTCCGCCAAGGCTTGAGGTTCCCTCCCAAACCCGTTCGCCCTGAGATTTTCGAAGCGTTGTCCTCCCTCCCCACGGTCGCAGAGGAAGGAAGGTGGTTCAACAAGCTCAGCACGAACGGGGGTGGGCTCAGTCCAGTCAAAAACGGATCGGCGGC
>JBBQDD010000192.1:0-5229 GCA_038319335.1 Sphingomonadales bacterium | reverse complement strand
GTATCGGGTGAATATGCGATGATCGAGGCAGCCGTTGCGGCCGGTGCAGCGGAACGTGATCCGATGGTGCTGGAAACGCTGATGGCGTTCAAGCGCGCGGGCTGTTCCGGCGTGCTGACCTATCACGCGCTGCATGCTGCCCGGCTGATGGGCGGCTGACGCGGCGATGATCGAGACCGACCGGCTGGTGCTGCGGCATTGGCAGGAGCAGGATCTGGCGGCATTTCGCGCGCAATCCTTTGATCCGGAAGGGATGCGGTTCCTGATCGCGATCAAGGACGAGGCTGCGTTTCAAGAGATGCTCGGCCGGCTCGATCTGTGGCGCGACACGCTGGGCCACACATTCTGGGCAATCATCCGTAAGTCGGACGGCGCTTTTCTGGGGCTGTGCGGGATGAAGCATGGCGGACCGGGGACGCCGATTGAGGGGATGACGGAGATTGGCTGGCGGCTCGGCACCGATTATTTCGGGCAGGGCTATGCGCGAGAGGCGGCGACGGCGTGCCTGGACTGGGCGTGGAGCAACCTGCCGGTGGGGCATATCGTGGCGATCACGGTGCCTGCCAACACGCCCAGCTGGGGGCTGATGGAGCGGCTGGGAATGCACCGCCTGCACGATCAGGATTTCGATCATCCGGCGGTAGAGGATGGCAGCCCGCTGAAGCGGCACATCACCTATCGGATCGATCGGCCCGCTGATCGACCATTTATTAACCAAATTCCGTAAAGACCTTCGGGTAGCGCCGTCATCGCAGGCGCGATCCGGGGGCGACGCATGTACGAGGGCAAGATTACCGCTGCCAGCACGACGCGGGTAAAGGCGCCGTTGCTGTTCGCCGCCGCGATCCTGGCCGGATCATTCCTGCTGTTCCTTGTCCAGCCGATGGTCGCGCGCATGGCCTTGCCCCGACTGGGCGGCGCGCCTGCTGTGTGGAACTCTGCAATGCTCGTTTATCAGGCGCTGCTGCTGGGCGGCTATGCCTATGCCCATGCGCTGGGGCGGATTCCTGTGCGCGCGCAGGCAGTGGTGCATATCGGGGTGCTGGCCGTGGCCGCGTTGTGGTTGCCGATTGGGCTGACCGCGATGGATTTGCCCGCAGATGCGCAGCCAGCATTGTGGGTGCCATGGCTGCTTGGCCTGTCGATCGGGCCGCTGTTTTTCGCGATTTCGGCGCAGGCGCCTTTGCTGCAACGCTGGTTCAGCGCCGCGCACCCGGGGCGTGATCCCTATGCGCTCTACGCCGCATCCAATCTGGGCAGTTTCGGTGGGCTGATCGCCTATCCATTGCTGGTGGAGCCAGGCCTAGCGGTAAAGGCGCAAAGCGGGTTGTGGAGCGCTGGCTATGCGCTGGTCGCGGTGCTGGTGGTGGCATGCGCATTCGCCTTGCCACGCCGGGACAGTGCCGATGTCGCCGCCACCGCCGTTAGCGATGTACCGCGTGCCAGCGCGATCGGCAAATGGATTCTGCTCGCCTTCGTTCCCTCGGGCATGATGCTGGCGACGACGACCTATATTACGACGGATATCGTCGCGATGCCGCTGCTGTGGGTGATCCCGCTGGGGCTGTATCTGCTCAGTTTCTCGATCGCGTTCGCCGCCAACCGCACGTTGGCCAATGCCATCACCCGCTTTGCCCCGTTGCAGATCCTGCTGTTTGGCGGGGTGATGGTCGGCGGGTTTCAGGGCATACCCTATTTCAATGCCGGCGTTGCGCTGGCGCTGCTGTTTACGATTTCGGTGTGCCTGCACACGACCATGTACCGTCAGCGACCCGCGCCTGACCGGCTGACCGGATTCTATCTGGCGATGTCGCTGGGTGGCGTGCTGGGCGGGGTGTTCGCTGCGTTGGTGGCGCCGGTGCTGTTCGACTGGACATGGGAATATCCGCTGCTGGTGCTGGCAGCCGGGCTGCTCGCGCCGCAGGAACTGATGATTGCGCCGCTGGCGGCCTTGTGGCGGGGCGATGCCCAGCGCCAGCGCATCCTGACGCTTGCCGTCGCGCTGGTGATTGGCCTGCTGATCGTGATGGCGACGCGCGATGTGGTGGCATTCCAAGCCGGGCAGGGGCGCGGCGTGACCTTCGCCGCGATTGTCGTGACGGGCATGTTCGTCCTCGGGCGGCGATTGCCTTTTGCGATCGTGCTGGCGGGCGCGCTGGTGATCTTTGGCGGGTTCCAGGCCGCGATGATCAGCTGGCAGGGCGATGCCCGCACCCGCAGCTATTTCGGCATCTACACGGTCGGCGGCAATGATCGCGTCCGGCAATTGTCGCATGGCACCACCGTGCACGGCACGCAGCTGATCGGTTCCGCCAAACGGGAGCGCACGCCGACCGCCTATTATGTGGCGGGTTCAGGGATTGGTCGCGCGATGACGGCGCTGCCCGCGCTATACGGACCCGGCGCGCGCGTGGGGGTTGTGGGGCTGGGGGCGGGTACGCTCGCTTGCTATGCCCAGCCGGGGCAGGACTGGCGCTTTTACGAGATTGATCCCGCCATGGTGCGGATTGCGCGCGATACCGGGCAGTTCAGTTTCCTGTCGCGGTGCCTGCCCGATCCGGCGATCGTGATTGGCGACGCGCGCCTGAATTTGGCGACGCAGCGCAGTGACAGCCTTGATCTGCTCGCGCTCGACGCGTTTTCATCTGATTCGGTGCCGATGCACCTCATCACGCGGGAGGCTTTTGCCAGCTATGATCGGGTGCTGGCCCCGGACGGCCTGTTGCTGGTGCATATTTCTAACCGCTTCCTCGATCTTGAGCCGGTTGTGGCTGCGGCGGCCAAGGCCGGGGGCTGGGCATCAGCCAAGCTGCTCTATCGCCCAGCTGCAAAGGCGCCTGAGGGGGAAACGGTGTCGGCCTGGGTGGCGCTGTCGCGTGATCGGGCGACGATCGCGCGGTTGCGGGCACAAGGTGGCGATTGGAAGCCGCTTGCCCCGCGCGCCGGGTTTACACCGTGGACCGATGACTATTCGACGATCCTGCCACTGCTGAAATAGCAGGGGACATCCCGGATCAGAAGGCCGCGACCTTCGCCGCCAGCGAATCGATCAGCGCCTGCTGCGTGGTCAGCTGCGCATCGGCACGCGCCCGGGCCGCAACGAGGGCGGCATAGTCGGGCTGGCCCGTCACCCCGCGATCAATCGCCAATCGGTCGAGATCTGAAAGTGCCGACACGGTTTGCGAACGCACCGTTTCCAGCGCGGCCAGTGCCGCCTGTGCCGCAAGCCATGCCTCGCTGCCGCTTGCCGCGCCCTGCGCCTGCCGGATGGCAGTGGTGGCGCGTGCCGCCGCCGGGGTGAACGCTTCAGCGGTCGCTGTCAGGGTTGTTTCGATCACCGCCAGCTGCGCATCCAGCGCGGGATCAGCCGGCACAGGGGTGACAGGCGCATCAGCAAGGGCGGGGGCGGTCGCTGGCTGGCTTTCCACCGCGCGGGGCAACAGCGATGGGTAACGCTGGCTGGGCGCCACACAGCCTGACAGCGCCACCACCATCAGCCCCGGCAGCATGATCGCACCGGCGGCAATGCCACGGCGCGGCGGGCGGGAAAGGGCAGTGTTCATGGATATTGCTCTATGCCCGCAGCGCTAATGGCGCAACGGGGTTGCGTATCGTGAAACTGCCCTTTATGGGCTTGCGCTCCGTGCACCCGTAGCTCAGCTGGATAGAGCATCAGACTACGAATCTGAGGGCCGGGCGTTCGAATCGCTCCGGGTGCACCATTTCCTTCCATCGTCCTCAGCTTTGCAGCGCGCCGCCCGAAAGCGGCGGTGTTTGGTGATGCCATCCACGGCAACCATGGGTGAACACAGGATAGGCGCTGCCCGGCCGGCTTCCGGCACCCGGTAAGCTGATCGGCTGTTGCACGTGCCCAAAAGCTGATAGCGACCCGGCAATGTCTCACATATTCCAGCCTTCACGCACCGCGGCATTGGTCGCGCTCGACGCTTTTTTGCCGCAAGCCGGGCGTCGCTATACCGAGCAGCGCAATTTTGATCATGGGCCTGACAATCGGGCCAATATCTCGATGCTGTCGCCCTATATCCGGCACCGAATGATCACTGAGCAGGAGGTGATCAAGCGCGTTTTGGCACGGCACCGCTTTGCCGATGCGGAGAAATTCATTCAGGAGGTGTGCTGGCGGACTTATTGGAAGGGCTGGCTGGAGATGCGGCCGTCGGTGTGGGCGCGGTATCAAGCGGAACTCGCCGAACTGCCCCGTTCGGCCGATTATCTTGCCGCTTGTGCGGGCGAAACGGGCATTGGCTGTTTCGACGCCTGGGCGGTGGAGCTGAAGGAAACGGGCTACCTCCACAATCATGCGCGGATGTGGTTCGCGAGCCTGTGGATTTTTACGCTCGGCCTGCCCTGGCAGCTTGGGGCGGACTTTTTCTACCACCATTTGCTCGACGGCGATCCAGCGTCGAACACCTTGTCGTGGCGTTGGGTGGCAGGGTTGCAGACGCAGGGGAAAACCTATCTCGCCCAAGCGGATAACATCGACAAATTCACCAATGGCCGCTTCAAGCCCAAGCCGTTTGCGCATTCAGCCGGGCCTCCCGTTGAGCCGCCGGTGGCTGCGACACCCATCAAGGCCATGCCGCCGCTGCTGAAAGGGGCGGCAGGCATGTTGCTGACGGAGGATGATCTTCATCCCGAAAGCCTGAGCCTCGGCGAGATGCGCGTTACCGCGGTGGCCGCAGCGTCAATCGGGGTCGACCGCGCGCCTTCGGTGACCGCGTTTACCAACGCTGCGCTTCGCGAGGCAATGCTGCGCAACGCCGCAGTGTCGCGATCATCGCCGGTGATGCTGGAGACGCTTGATAGCGACAGCCTGATCGCATGGGCACAGGCGAACAAGCTGAAGGTGATCGTGACGGCATATGCCCCAGTTGGCCCGGTGAGCGACCGGCTGGCGACCATCACCCCGGCGCTGGCATCCGCTGGCATCACGTTGCTGCCGATTCGCCGTGATTGGGACAGCGCGGCGTGGCCGCACGCCGCCAAGGGGTTTTTTGCGTTCAAGGATAAAATCCCTGCGTTGGTTGGTGCGTGAACGGATCAACCTAACGCCTGGCTGCCGGTTGGGGCTGACGGAGCCGGCAACCGCGTTCTCGCTTTTTGCGGCCTTGCAAGCGCGCAGATTAACCGCGTTTCCCGTTATGGGATCAGATTGCGCCGGGCATCACGACAGGTTTTGCGTAGGGTAAAAACACCCTAAACATGGGT
>JBBQDD010000191.1:0-5237 GCA_038319335.1 Sphingomonadales bacterium | reverse complement strand
CAGATCATCTCGACTTTCTCGAAAAAGCCGATCTTCGGCTATCTCGGCATGGCCTATGCCATGGTCGCGATCGGCGTTGTCGGCTTCGTCGTGTGGGCGCACCACATGTTCACGACCGGGCTCAGCGTGAACGTGAAGATGTACTTCACGGCGGCCACCATGATCATCGCGGTGCCGACCGGCATCAAGATTTTCAGCTGGATCGCGACGATGTGGGGCGGCTCGATGAGCTATAAAACCCCGATGATGTGGTCGATCGGCTTCATCTTCATGTTCACCGTTGGTGGCGTGACCGGCGTCGTGCTCGCCAATGGCGGCATCGACGATTACATGCAGGATACCTATTACGTCGTCGCGCATTTCCACTATGTGCTGTCGCTGGGTGCAGTATTCAGCCTGTTTGCGGGCTTTACCTACTGGTTCCCCAAAATGTCGGGCAAGATGCTGAACGAGGCGTTGGGCCAAGTGCATTTCTGGATGTTCTTCATCGGCGTGAACGTGCTGTTCTTCCCGATGCATTTCCTGGGGCTGCAGGGCATGCCGCGCCGCATTCCGGATTATACCGGCCAGTACGCAACCTATAACTATGTCGCCACGGTGGGCTATATGATCATGGCCACCAGCATGATCGTATTCTTCGTCAACCTGTTCATGTCGCTGCGATCGGGCAAGCCCGCTGGCGACAATCCCTGGGGTGGGGGCGCAACGACGCTGGAATGGACGCTGTCCAGCCCGCCGCCGTTCCACCAGTTCGAAACGCTGCCGGTCATTGACGACGCACACGGCCACTGAGTTGACTTAGCCCCTCCCCCGCAGGCGGGAGGGGACAGGGATGGGCATCGCAGCAGCTGCTGACGCTGCCCGATCACCCATCCCGGCATCACCCCTACCCCTTCCGCCTGCGGGAGGGGGGAAGCTTTGATATGACGACGACCACGCTCACCGCCCCGATGACCGCTGACTGGCGGGATTTCCTTGCGCTCACCAAACCGCGGGTGATGCGATCGGTTGTGTTCACCGGGCTTTGCGGCATGCTGGTCGCGCCGGTCACGTTGCCGCCGGTGATAGCGTTCACCGCCATTCTGGCGATTGCGCTGGCGGCGGGAGCGGCGGGCACGCTCAATCAATGGTATGAAGCCGATATCGATGCGCTGATGAAGCGCACCGCCAATCGCCCGCTGGCGGCTGGCCGCATGGACCGCGAGAGCGCGCTGCAGTTCGGCATTGCGGTAGGTGCGTTCAGCGTGCTGCTGATGGGGCTGGTGGTGAACCTGATCGCCGCCGCATTCCTGCTGGTGTCGATCCTGTTTTATGTCGTCGTCTACACCGTTGGGTTGAAGCGTTATACGCCGCAAAACATCGTCATCGGCGGGGCAGCAGGAGCATTCCCGCCGCTGATCGGCTGGGCGGCTGCCACCGGCGAGATATCACTGCTGCCGATCCTGATGTTCGCGCTGATTTTTCTGTGGACGCCACCGCACAGCTGGGCGCTCGCACTGCTGATCCGCGATGATTATGCCAAGGGCGGCGTGCCGATGATGCCCGTGGTGGCAGGCGCCCGCACGACGCGTTGGCAAATGTTGTTTTATGCCGTGGCAATGGCCGTCATCGCCATTGCGCCTTGGCCGCTGGGCCTGGCCGGTGCCTTTTACGGCGTGGTTGCGGCCACCGCCTCTGCCGTGTTCGTGGGGTTGACCGGCTGGGTTGTGATGGTTGCCGCCCCAACGCCGAAGCTGATGAAACCCGAACGCATATTGTTCGTCTATTCAATCGGTTATATTCTGGCGATGTTCGCCGCCCTTGTTATTGATCGGTGGATCGCATGACGCCTGACGAAGAAAAGCTGATCCGCGCGCGCCAGAAATCGCGTTCGATGGTGATGGCACTGATACTGGGCGGGCTCGCCGTGCTGTTCTTCGCGGTTACGATCGCGAAAATCCAGGCCGGCCACGCATGACCCCGAATTTGCGCACCGCGATGATCGCCGCGATTGGCGTGGGCTGCATGACAGGCCTGGGTTATGCCAGCGTGCCGCTATACAAGCTGTTCTGCGAATCCACCGGGCTGAACGGCACGACGCAGCGCGGGCTGGCCGCCCCGGGCGCAGTGAACGCCCAGGTCCGCGTTGATTTCGACAGCAATGTGAACCCCAAATTGCCCTGGATTTTCAAACCCGAACAGAAATCCGAAACCGTTGCCATCGGTGCACGCGACATGGCGTTCTTCACCGCCACCAACACGTCGAACAAGACCGTCACCGGCATGGCGACGTTCAACGTCACGCCGTCCACGGCGGGCAAATATTTCAGCAAAATCCAGTGCTTTTGCTTCAACCAGCAAACCCTGAAACCGGGTGAGACGGTGCGCATGCCGGTGATCTTCTTTGTCGATCCCAAGATGCTCGCTGATCCCGACGCCAAGGATATTCGCACAATTACGCTCAGCTACACTTTTTACCCAGTGGCAGACGGGGTAGATTCCGCCGCTGCTGCAAGCTAGAGCGCACTCCAACAGCTTCAAACGGGAAATGACGATGGCCGGCGCCAAGAACCACGATTACCACCTCCTTCCGCCCAGCATCTGGCCCTATATGGGCGCAATGGCGGCGCTCGCGCTGGCGGTTGGCGGCATCATGTGGATGCACAAGGCGCCCAATGGCGGGCTGGTATTCTACCTCGGCCTGGCAGGCGTGTTCGCGACTGCGTATCTGTGGTGGCGCGATGTGATCAAGGAAGCGCATTCGGGGGATCACACACCCGTCGTCCAGCTGCACCTGCGGTACGGCATGATCCTGTTCATCGCATCCGAAGTGATGTTTTTCGTCGGCTGGTTCTGGGCGTTCTTTGATTTCTCGCTGTTCCCGGCCCCTGTCGAGGTGATCGATGGCGAGGTTACCCGCATTGCCGAGACGGTGAAGAATATCGCCGGCCAATGGCCTGCCAAGGGCATCGAAGTGATCAGCCCATGGGGCTTTCCGCTGCTCAACACGGTGATCCTGCTGCTGTCGGGCACCACCGTCACCTGGGCGCACCATTCGTTGATCCACGGCGATCGCCAGGGGCTGAAGAACGGCCTGTGGATCACGATTGCGCTTGGCCTGTTGTTCAGCACAATCCAGGGCTATGAATATGCCGAAGCGCCCTTCTCATTCGCGGGCACCAATTTTGGCGCATCGTTCTTCATGGCGACCGGGTTCCACGGCTTCCATGTGCTGATCGGCACGATTTTCCTGATGGTGTGCCAGGCCCGCGTCTATGCCGGGCACTTCACCCCGCGCCAGCATTTCGGTTTTGAAGCGGCCGCCTGGTACTGGCATTTCGTCGACGTGGTGTGGCTGTTCCTGTTCATATCGATCTACGTCTGGGGCGGTTCCGGCGCACCGGTCCACGGCGGTTGATCTTGTGACGGGCGAGTCACCGCCCGTCCCCACCCCCATGCAGGTGGCGCTACGCGGCGCTTGTCCGCGTTGTGGCGCAAAGACGCTGTTCGTTGGCATGACGAAATTCGCTGATCGCTGCACCGCGTGCGGACTTGATCTGACGGTCTTCAACGTGGGCGATGGCCCGGCGGCTTTCCTGACATTGATCATCGGCACCATCGTGATGATCGGGGCCGTCACGCTGACGCTGACGATTGCGCCGCCTATATGGGTGCATCTGCTGATCTGGACCCCGTTGACCGCGATGGGCATCATCGGGGCACTACGTGTGTCCAAAGGCGCGCTGATCAGCCTGGAATATCGCAATGCCGCGCGTGAGGGCCAGCGGAAGAAGCCACTGCCATGAAGTCTGTCCCCATCATCCCGTCCATCATCGTCGCGCTCGCCGTGGCGTTGATGATCGCGCTTGGCTGTTGGCAGCTGTTCGATCGCCTGCCCAAGAAGGAGGCATTCCTGGCGCAGCTGGCGACCAACCCCGCCCGGCCACCGGTTGCCTTTCCGGCCATCCCCACAGACAAATCGCTGCTGTACCGCCGCACCAGCGCCTTTTGCCTGGAGCCGACGAGCTGGAGAACCGAAGGCGCCGGCCGCTTTGGCTGGCGGTATATCGCGCAGTGCCGCACCGGGGCCGAAGGGCCGGGCTTTGCAGTGGAGATGGGCATCTCGCGCGATCCCAATGCCAAGCCGGTGTGGCGCGGCGGTGAAGTGGCGGGCACGATCGCCCTGGCGCCCGCCAAGCGCAGCCTGATCGGCAATCTGTTCATCACGACGCCTGACACCCTGATGATTGTCGCGGATGTGCCGCCCCCGGGCTTCACCCGCGCGCCCAGGCCATCGTTGGATTCGATACCGAACAACCATCTGGCATATGGCGTCCAATGGTTCGTGTTTGCCGGGATTGCGCTGGGCATCTATGCACTGGCGCTGCGGCGGCGCTGGCGTGAAGTGCCCAAAGCCAGCTGAGGGCTACTGGTAGAGCGCTTGTGCCCCGCTCCCGCCCCCGTTAACGCGGCAGCGATGCGCTATATCAGCACCCGCGGGGCGGCCCCCGTCCTTGATTTTGAACAGGTCACGCTGGCCGGGCTGGCCAGTGATGGCGGCCTGTATCTGCCCGAGCATTGGCCAGCGCTCAGCAACGATCAGATCGCAGGGTTACGCGGGCTATCCTATGTCGACACCGCCGTTGCCGTGATGGCCCCGTTTATCGGCGCTACGATGACGCCAGGTGATCTGCGCGCGCTCTGCACCCAGGCTTATGGCCGGTTCGCGCATGCTGCGGTGACGCCGCTGGTGCAGCTCGACCAGCGCCACTGGCTGCTGGAGCTTTTTCACGGCCCGACATTGGCGTTCAAGGACGTCGCGCTGCAGCTGGTCGGGCTGTTGTTCGAACGCTTCCTGACGGGATCGACCCGGCAACTGACCGTGATCGGCGCGACCAGCGGCGACACGGGTTCTGCGGCAATTGACGCGCTGGCGGGGCGCGCTGGCGTCGATGTGTTCATGCTCCACCCAAAGGGCCGCGTGTCAGACGTGCAGCGCCGCCAGATGACGACCGTGCTGGCCCCCAATGTTCACAACATTGCGCTGGAAGGCGCCAGTTTCGACGATGCACAGGCGCTGGTGAAGGCGATGTTCAACGATTCGGCGTTTTCCGGGCGGTTCACGCTTTCCGCCGTCAATTCGATCAACTGGGCGCGGCTGATGGCGCAGGTGGTGTATTATTTCTACGCCGCCGTCCGGCTGGGCGCGCCGGAGCGACCGATTGCCTTTTCCGTCCCCACCGGCAATTTTGGCGATG
>JBBQDD010000190.1:0-5243 GCA_038319335.1 Sphingomonadales bacterium | reverse complement strand
CAATTCCGGCGGCAGGGGCGGCGCCCAGAATGATCCACCGACCCGCGCCGCCACCAAAGAAGCCCGAAGTTGGGCCGCAGAGGCGCGGACTTCGGAATTGAGCGGCCCTCTGGCTGGCGGTTGAGCGGAAGTCACGATCTGGGGCGATCGGGGGCGATATCCCGGAAATGGGGGTGGCCGCAGGAAGAATGGCTCGGTCATTTACCGCTCACAACCGCGCTACGGCGACTGCCGATCATCAGATCTGCACGTCGCGCAACGCGTTGCGATCAGCAAATACAAGCGAGAAAAAAACCGTGAATGGCAGGATCATCGGGATCGCAGCCACCACCACCAGCGCTTCAAACGACAGGTTGAACAGCGCCGCTAGCGCCGAAACGAGGACGAACGATACCTGCGCCGCATAGGATTGAATGCCATTGACCGTGCGATGTTCAGCCCCGGCAATCGATCCCCTCACCGCCAGCGGCAGCGCCAGCACGCCGTAGCAATAGCCCCACAGCAGCCAGCCCTGCGCCATATTCTGTTCAAGCAGGTGGATGCCGATCAGCATTTCAAAAGCCACGATAACGGCAGGCGCAACGGCGCTGACCGCTGTCGCGCTGGCAATCGCTGCCAATGGTCGATTTGCGGACGAGAAGTGGCGTGCCATTCCGGCCAGTACCCCATCGGTATTGGGCACCATGGAAACGCTCAAAAACATCCCAGTGGCGATCGCTAGTCCGACAACAACTTGATCAACATGCCCAAGGAACAACAAGCCGATCCCGGAAGCCAAGGCAAATATCAGCAACATGGCCATTGCAATGGTGGCCATGCCAAGGGTTGTACCAATCGAATTCACACTAATTCTCTGCCCTGAGGTAGCTGGCCCTCTAACCAAAATATACCGCGTGGCCAAGCGATGGATATAACGCCGCACGCGCGCACTCCCTTCGCTCCCCGTCGGGCAACCTGCCACCACTCCCAACCCCCACCAACGCCGCTATGGCCAATGCGAGCGCCCTGGATTAGAGCGCCTCCGCGATACACCCCGTGTCGTTGAACATCCTGCGGAGACGAACATGCCGCACCGCCCCCTCTGGGCATTTCTGCGCAACCTCACGCCAAACGGTCGCAGCGCGGCTGTCTGGCGAAAATCAGGCGACGCGGCGATGCGGCAAAGGAATTGGGCCGCCGCTATCGAGGGATATCATCGATATCTCGCCTTGCAGCCCTGGGACAACGGCCGACGCATCCAGCTTGGCCACGCGCTGAAAGAGGCGGGCCGCGAGCACGAAGCGCTTTCGACCTACCAGGTGGTGCTGGCAGATGACTCCGACAATGCCGATCTGCGGCTGAGCATTGGCCATGTTCTAAAAATACTGGGCCGGGAGGATGAGGCACGGGCCCACTACCGCGCCAGCGCCGAGATTGATGGCAACCGGCATGCATTGCAGGAGCTCGACCGACTATGCGCGAGGAATCGCCAGCGGCCAGTTGCCAGCGCGTCTGAAGGCGCTGCGGTAGCGGCGCTGGTCCAATCAGCCGATGATCACCTGATCGTTACCAGCGTGAGCGGGATGGCCTATTGCGAGCCGGCGGGGGGCATTTTGCTGGAAACGCGCGATGCGGCCATAAGGCTGGAGCTTCGCCCTGCCGTCATTTCCCATGATGTCGGGCTGGCGGTGCTGACGATCGAAGCACGTCCGGCTGATCCTGCGCGCGCGCTGAGCGGCCAGATCTATCTCGACTATGGCGATGGCTTCAGTGAACAGTTGAGCCTGCCCTATACAAGTAACGGCAACGCGGTTTCGTTGTTGGTCGTTGCCCCCCGCCAACTCCTCGCGCTGCGCTGGGCACCTGATAAAAAGGTCAACATGATCCGGCCGCCGGCCTTGTCGTTCACGCCCGTTGCTTCGGCAGCCGAGGCAGAAAAGCTGGTCCACCAGAATTTGCCCGGCGGCAGCGGCATCGACAAGCTGATCGAGGTTGTCCGAGCGGCCTATGCCGGGGACATGATCGCGCGTGGCATCGCCGCCGAAACATCGGCCCGGCTTTTGGGCAAGCAAGGCGACCCCAGTGCCTTTTATGGCCACTGGATTTTCCACTATGAAACGCCAACCGCTGCCGACTATGTCCAGATCACCGCACTAACCGAAGCGCTGGCATGGAAACCGCGATTTTCGTTTGTCGTTCCGGTGTACAACACCCCGATTGATCTCCTGCGAGCATGCATCGACTCGATGCTCGCCCAAACCTATTCCGGGTTCGAGATATGCCTTGCCGATGATTGCTCAACCGACCCACAGATCGCACCATTGCTCGCTGACTATGCGGCCCGCGATTCGCGTATGAAAGTGGCGCGATCGACGTCCAACGGCCACATCTCGGCGACGAGCAACCTGGCCCTTGGCATGGCGACCGGCGACTTTATCGTGCTGGTCGATCATGACGATCTGATCCCGGATTTCGCCTTGTTTGTGGTGGCGGATTATATCAACAAGCACCCCGATGCTGACATTCTGTTCTCCGATGAGGACAAGATCGACCTGAACGGTGCCCGCACCGATCCCTATTTCAAAGGCGCGTTTGACCGGTATCTGATGTACGGCCACAATATGGTGAGCCACTTGGGCGTTTACCGGCGATCGCTGCTGGAACGGATCGGTGGGTTCCGGCTTGGGCTGGAAGGCAGCCAAGACTATGACCTGCTGCTGCGCTGCCTTGAGCACACAAGTGACGACCGCATCGTCCATATCCCGCATGTCTTGTATCACTGGCGGATGACGCCGGGTTCAACCGCAGTCGCACCCGACCAGAAAAGCTATGCCATTGTTGCCGCCCAAGCAGCGATCAACGATCATTTCACACGCACCAGCCTGCCGTTACGGTCGCATGAAGGCGGTTCGACCGGGATAAGTGGCGTGTCGCCCCTCGGCCGGATGGCGACCAAAATCTCGATCATCACCCCCACGCGCAACGGCCTTGATGTGCTCCGTCCTTGTATCGAATCGGTGCTCAAAACCTGCGATACGAACGTTGAAATCCTGATCGTCGATAATGGGTCGGATGACCGGGGAACGCTGGACTATCTGCAAGCGCTGCAGGGCAATGGGCAGCTGCGCGTGTTGCGTGACAACCAGCCGTTCAATTTTTCGCTGATCAATAATGCTGCTGCCACACAGGCGACCGGCGATATCTTGTGTTTTTTGAATAATGATACCGAAATCATGGCGGCGGACTGGCTGGACCGGGCACGCGCACTGCTGGCGATCGACACGATCGGCATCGTCGGCGCACGGTTACTTTTCCCTGATGGCAATTTGCAGCATTTCGGGATTGTGCTGGGCATGGGCGCGCATCAGGTCGCCGGGACGCCGCATGGCGGCATGGCCGGCAATGACCTGGGATATTTCGGCAAGATGCAATTGATGCAGCAGTTTTCAGCGGTAACGGCCGCCTGCATGTTCATCCGAAAGTGCGATTTTGAGGCGGTCGGCGGCTTTGAACCGGAGCTGACGGTGGCGTATAATGATATCGATCTTTGCCTGAAAATCCGCGCGCAGGGCCTGCAGATCGTGGGTGACCCCAATATTCTGCTGGTCCATAAGGAAAGCCGCAGCCGGGGGAGCGATGCCACCGGAAAGCGCGCCGAACGGCTGCTTGAAGAGGCGGCATGGATGCGCGATCGCTGGGCAACCCAGCTCGATAATGATCCGTTTTATTCGCCCAATCTAACGCTGGAGCGCGATGACTTCACACTTGCCCGCACACCGCGCGTGCGAGTGCCTTGGTATGTCGCCTGACCGAATGAACGCGGCCCGATTGTCTGTTTGCCCTGCTCGGGTTGAATCGCGTCACAAGTGTTGCGCCGAAATCTGGCCCAGCGTACGGGGTTGTCGCAATCGGTGGCCGTCCACCGCAGTATCTTAATCCAGGAGCTACCGTGGCCTATTTTCCCGATCGCGCCTATCCCGATGCGGGCAGCTATGCCGATGCTTATTTTGAACTTTTGCACCGCGCCGTGGCGACGGTCGATCGCGCAGCGCTGGCGAAGGCAGGCACGATGCTCGCGGCTTGCGCTGACCAGGGGCGGTTCATTTTTTCCTGCGGCAACGGCGGATCGGCAGCCATCGCCAATCACCTGGTGTGCGATTGCCTGAAGGGAATTCGGGCCGGCACCAATCTGGTCCCAAAGGTTCACAGCCTGTCGACAACGGTTGAGACCATCACCGCGATTGGCAATGATATTGGCTATGATCAGATTTTCTCGTTTCAGCTGCAATCGCTGGGTACGCCCGGCGATGTGCTGATCGCGATAAGCTCATCGGGCGGTTCCCCGAACATCATCGCTGCCATTGAAGAGGCTAAATCGCGCGGCATGGCAACGATCGCCATGACGGGATTTTCGGGTGGCGGGGCAGCGACGCTGGCTGACGTAAACCTGCACGCCGATGCCGAAAATTACGGCGTGATTGAGGATGCGCACCAGTCGCTGATGCACATTCTGGCGCAATATCTGCGCCATGCACATCTGGTTGATCAGTCATCGCTCGGCGCTGTCAAATTCTAGTCGAACAACCGGCCGTGATCCGGCTTCGCGCCGCGCCGCCGCAGGAAACGGACATATGGGCACGCATCTGATTACCGGCGGGGCCGGGTTTATCCCGGTCAACCTGGCCCGCCGCCTGCTGGCCGATGGGCACCGGGTGATCGCAGTTGATGATCTGTCGCGCGGCAAGCTCGAAAACATCGCGCCGTTGATGGCCAATCCAGCGTTCAGCTTCTTCCAGGCCGATTGCGCCGATGCAGATGCGCTGGGTGACATTATCGCCGGCGCATCACCCATCGGTGATGTCTGGCACATGGCCGCCAATTCCGACATTCCGGCCGGGGTTGCTGATCCCGCGATCGACCTGCACCGCACCTTCATGACCACCTTTGGCACCCTGGCCGCGATGCGCCACCATAAAGTGCCCCGACTGCATTTTGCGTCCAGTTCGGCGATCTATGGCGATTTCGGCGATGTCGAGATTCACGAGGATATCGGCCCGCTCCAGCCGATTTCAAACTATGGCGCGATGAAATTGGCGTCCGAGGCGCAGATACGCGCTGCCGTGGAATCGTTTCTTGGTCGCGCCAACATCTTTCGCTTTCCCAACGTCATTGGCGTGCCGGCAACGCACGGCGTGATCCTGGACTTTGTGCGCATCATGAAGGCCAATCCGGGGGAACTGACCGTGCTGGGCAATGGCACCCAG
>JBBQDD010000189.1:0-5265 GCA_038319335.1 Sphingomonadales bacterium | reverse complement strand
CCGCGATGGAAGGGTTCACCCCTGAAGATACGGGCTATCTGATCAACGTCGCGCCAGGCGAAGTCGAATCCCTGGTCGATGACGCGCTGGCCGAAATCGAGCAGCAGACCCGCTCGCGCGTGCTGATTGTCGAGGATGAGCCGATCATCGCGATGGATATCGAATCAATCGTTCGCGATCTGGGGCATGAAGTCACTGGCGTCGCCGTGACGCGGGATGAAGCCGTTGCGCTGGCGATGGAGGATCGGCCCGGGCTGGTGCTCGCCGATATCCAGCTGGCCGACGACAGCTCGGGCATTGATGCCGTGAAGGACATTCTCGCGCAATTTTCCGTGCCCGTCATTTTCATCACGGCCTTCCCGGAACGCCTGCTGACCGGGGAGCGGCCCGAACCGACCTTTCTCATCACCAAGCCGTTCCAGCGATCGACGGTGAAGGCGGCGATCGCGCAGGCGCTGTTCTTTGACGAAGCGACCGTGCCCACGGCCTGATCGGCAATGTAACGATACGGACCCAAAACGGCTTTGGTGGGTTGAACCATCATGACCGATCCAGAACCATCAACCCCGGACGCCCCCATCCATGTCAGCGAGCAGGATGCGCGCGCCGGGGCTACGCCGCATGTGGCGCGTTATGTGCTCGCCATATCGCTCGCGCTCGTTATCGTCATTTTTGCCGTGATATTCATGCGTTGACCGGGGGACAAGGAATGAACACTAGTTATCAACCGCTTGGCACCCCCCTATCGATTGGAGTCGCATGAGCGCGCCGGACGACATTGACGACGATCTGCCGGAAGCATTGCCCGAGGAACGGGTGCCGCTGCCCGATGCGGAATTCAAGGCGCAGCTGGCCCAGGTGATCCCGCATCTGCGCGCCTTTGGCCGGTCGGTATCGGGCAGCCGCGATCTGGCGGATGATCTGGTGCAGGAAACGCTGATGAAGGCATGGGCGGCGCGCGCGCGGTTCCAGGCTGGCACCAACATGCGGGCATGGACGTTCATCATCCTGCGCAACCTGTATTTGTCGCAGATGCGCCGGTCGCGCTTTCGCGGCGAATGGGATGATCTAGTTGCCGATCGCATCCTTGCGGCCCCTGCGGGCCAGGACAAGCAGGTCGAGCTCGGCGATATGCAGCGCGCGCTGCTCCACTTGCCGCAACCCCAGCGAGAGGCGCTGATTCTGGTCGGCGCGGGCGGCTTTGCCTATGAAGAGGCGGCGGAGATTTGCGGCGTGGCGGTCGGCACGATCAAGAGCCGGGTCGCGCGCGGCCGGGTGGCGCTGGAAACATTGCTGACGGACGGATCACTGCCATCACGGCGGACGCATACCAACCCGGCGGGTCGCACGGTGCTGGAAGTGTTGATGAACGATGTCGACGAACTCAGTCGGGATCGCGGTGTTTCCAACGGTTGAGTTGGTAGGGCGGCAACGCGCCACTCCCGTAAACTGGACTCAATTTCACCAAGGTTGAAAAACGCGTCATTGCGAGCGTAGCGAAGCAATCCAGCCGGGCCGCGCGTGGTGAGGCTGGATTGCTTCGCGCCGCTCGCAATGACGAGTCAAACAAACGGCAATTGAGTCTGAGCCTTATGCCTGATGGGCGTTAGCGCATGGCTGATCGTTGATCATCGCAAGCAGCGCCGCCATATCCGCCGGAATATCCATCGCGTTGGGCGCCGCAAAGGCGTTCGCAAGCGCAAAACCGATCGCATCCTGACGGCGCGGCGCTTCCACTGCGAATTGTTCCGTGTTTCGCGGTACAGATTCAAAAGATGCGTGGATCGACATACAGGCTATAACGGCCTAGCGCGGCTTTTGTTGCCGTTCACGGTCGCTGCGGATGATTAATGACGAATAGCAGGCTGAATTGGCGATGAACGGCAATCTCGCCGATGTCAGCCTGCCCGCCGGGGCCCTGGCCGAAGCGCTTGACCGGGCACAGCGGCACGCGCCTTTCCTCGCCCATCTGATCGACCGGGAGCCTGAGCTTGCCGCCCTGCTGACGGCGGGCGAACTGCCCGATCCCCGGTCGGTGCGGATCAGCGATGCGGCCATGCCGGTGGGTGAAAGGCTGCGGATCGAACGGCGGCGGCTCGCCTTGCTGGTGGCGGTGGGTGATCTGGCGGGCGGGCTTGATCTGACGGGCGTCACCACCGCGCTGTCCGATTTTGCAGACTATGCGCTGGATACCGCGATCCGCGCCGCGATTGAGGAGCGGACCCCCGGCGCGCCGCCCACCGGGTTCGCCGCAATCGCGCTGGGCAAACAGGGCAGTCACGAGCTGAACTATTCGTCCGACATCGATCCGATCCTGATCTTCGATCCCGCCACCTTGCCCTGCCGCCCGCGTGAAACGCCTGATGATGCAGCGGTGCGGATCGGCCGACGCGTGATCGAGCTGCTCCAGGCCCGTGATGCGCATGGATATGTGCTGCGGGTCGATTTGCGGCTGCGCCCCTCGCCGGAAATCACACCGATTGTGCTGGGGGTGGATGCGGCAATTTCCTATTATGAATCGCAGGCGCTGGCGTGGGAACGGGCCGCGTTTATCCGCGCACGCGCGGCGGCAGGCGATGTGGCGCTGGGCCAGCGGTTTCTGGCGGCGGTGCATCCCTTTGTATGGCGGCGCACGCTTGATTACGGCGCGGTGGGGGAAATCAGGGCGATGTCGCGCCGCATTCGCGATCATTATGCCCAGGGCCAGCTGTTCGGCCCCGGTTATGACCTGAAGCGCGGGCGCGGCGGCATTCGCGAGGTGGAGTTTTTCGCGCAGATCCACCAGCTGATCCATGGCGGGCGGGATGCCAGCGTGCGCGCGGGCGCCACCCGAACCGCGCTGCAGCAGCTGGCGGCGGGCGGCTGGATTGATCCGGCACGGGCAACGGAACTGGCCGATGCCTATACGCTGCTCCGCACGATCGAGCACCGCGTCCAGATGGTCGATGATCGCCAGACCCATCAGCTGCCCACAGGGGCTGCGCTTGATGCCCTGGCGCAGCTGCACGGGCTGGGCGTGGCCGATGCGTTGCTGGCGCTGCTGCGCCCGCATGTGGAGCGGGTCGGCGCGGTTTATGATGGGCTGGAGCCTGAGGGCACGGCGGCGCTGCCCATTGACGGTGATCGGCTGGCGGCGGCGCTGGCAGCGGCGGGCTTTGCGCCTGATGCAGCGCAAACCGCGCGTGCCCGCATCGATAGCTGGCGGGCAGGGGCCTATCCCGCCCTGCGCAGCGGCCCGGCGCGGCAGGCGCTGGAGGCGGTGTTGCCGGGCCTGATCGATGCACTGGGGCAGTCGGCCGATCCGGCCGGGGCGATCATCCGGCTCGATCACATTCTGGCGCGGCTATCGAGCGCGATCAATTTCTTCCGCCTGCTGCAGGCGCAGCCGGCGCTGGCGCGGCTGCTCGGGGCGGTATTGAGCCATGCGCCCACCCTTGCAGAGGCGCTGGGGCGGCGGCCGGAACTGCTCGACGGGCTGATCGATTCCTCCGCGCTCGATCCCGTCGGCAGCGTGGCGGCGCTGGCAGCGGAGATTGCGCCGCGCACGGGCATGGAGCTGGAGGCGCTGCTTGATCATGCCCGCCGGGTAGTGGGGGAAAAGCGGCTCGCGCTGGGCGTGCAGATTGTGGCCGGCGTCTGCGATCCGCTGGTCGTCGCGTCGGGTTATGCCCGGGTCGCGGAGGCGGCGATTGCGGTGATCGTGGCGGCAACCGTTGATGATTTTGCGCGCCGCCATGGCCAAGTGCCGGGCAGCGAACTGGTGATCCTGGCGCTGGGCCGAATGGGCGGCGGGGTGCTTACCCATGCATCGGACCTTGATCTCGTCTATCTGTTCACCGGTGACTATCTGGCGGAATCCGATGGAGAAAAACCATTGGGTGCAGTGCTTTATTACAACAGGCTGGCACAACGTGTGAGTGCCGCATTGTCTGTGCCGACAGCAGCCGGGCCGTTGTACGAGATCGATACCCGGCTGCGCCCGTCTGGAACGCAGGGGCCGCTGGTCGTTTCCACCGCCGGGTTTGCGCTGTACCAGCAGGAAAGCGCTTGGACATGGGAGCATATGGCGCTCACCCGTGCGCGCCCGGTATTCGGTTCACCCGCCGCGCGTCAGGCCGTTGCCGAAACGATTGCTGCGGTGCTGGCGGGCGCGCGCCCGGTGCGCGATATTCTGGCCGATGCAGCAACCATGCGATCCGATATGGCCGCGCACAAGCCACCGGCAGGGCCGCTTGATGCAAAGCTGTTGCCCGGCGGGCTGGTCGATCTGGAATTCACCGTGCACGTCGCGCAGCTGGTGCACCGCACCGGCTTTACCCCCGATCTTGGGTTGGCGATTGATCAGCTTGTCGCGGATGGGTTGCTATCGCCAACGATGCGCGGGGCGCATGATTTTCTCACCCGGCTGCTGGTCACCCTGCGGCTGGTCGCGCCTGACATGCAGCCACCGCCGCCTGCCACCCAGGCATTGATCGTCCGGGCGATGGCGGTGGCGGACTGGGCCGAACTGGTTGCGCTGCTCGACCGGACACGGCAGGACGTGCGTGAAAACTGGCAACGCATCAGCAAAGAGGCACCATAAGCATGGTATCGACGACCACAGGCCTGGCCGAGGGCGACAAGCTGCCCGATATCGACCTGACGACATCCAGCGGTGGCAAGGTCAATCTGCGCAGCTTCACCGGCAAGCCGTTCGTGCTGTATTTCTACCCCAAGGACGACACATCGGGCTGCACCCGCGAAGCGCAGGATTTCAGCCAGCATCTCAAGGAGTTCGCCTCGCTCGACACCGCGGTTCTTGGCGTGTCGAAGGATTCCCCGATCAAGCATCAGAAATTCATCGAGAAATATGATCTCACCGTCCCGCTGGCGACCGATGACGACAGCCTGGCGATGGAGGCTTTTGGCGTGTGGGTGCAAAAAAGCATGTACGGCAAAACCTATATGGGGATCGACCGGTCGACCTTTCTGTTCGACGCGGAGGGCAAGCTTTCGCGCAGCTGGCGGCGGGTGAAGGTGCCGGGCCACGCGATCGAGGTGCTGGAAGCAGTGCGCGACCTGCGCTGAGGCCCGCTACTGATGCACGGCGACAGCGCGCATAAATCGAACGCGAATCGGGGATGATTCGATCGTTTGGTGCTGGATCGGCGGGTCACGCGATCGATTCGCAGGCGCAACATTCCCATGCCAAAACGCACAACGTCCCGATTCGATCCATAATTTACATATTCTGAACCATTCGCCGCACGCCACCATCGGTCCAAC
>JBBQDD010000188.1:0-5277 GCA_038319335.1 Sphingomonadales bacterium | reverse complement strand
CCATGGCACCCGCATCAAGCGCAGCGGGCACGCGCCAGGCGAGCCCATGATCGACCGTCAGCGGCGCGCGCCGGTTGGCGATGCGATATTCATAATGGCGCGCAGTGCAGGAAAAGCGGGCGTGCCAATCGTCCGGCACTGGTTCGCACGCCAGAATGGCGATCGGGGCGGGCCGTACCAGCGCGTTCAGCCCCTCCATCAGCCGGAATGGCGTTATCGCGCGCGCCACATCGATATGCGCGCGCATGCCCAGCGCATGCACCCCGGCATCGGTGCGCCCGGCGGCATAGGCGATGACGTCTTGATGCAGGATTCGGACGGCGGCTTCCTCAATCGCCTGTTGCACGCTGGGGCCATGGGGCTGGCGCTGCCACCCCACAAAGGGCCGCCCGTCATATTCGATCGTCAGCGCAAACCGGGTCAAAGCCTAGTGCCCACCGGGATGGGGAAGCCGCGCAGAAGTTCGCTGGTGGCCATGATGCCGCGTCCGGCGCGCTGGACGTGCTCCGGGATCAGGCTGCCGGTGCCACAGGCGATTTCCAGCGCGTCGCTGATGACCGCGCCGGGCGCGCCATCCCCGATGCCAATCCTGGCGCTGTGGACGCGGATGCGTTCGCCCCCGGTCTCGAAAAAGGCGCCGGGCACGGGGTTGAACGCGCGCACCTGCCGCTCAATCTCGATCGCCGGGCGGGTCCAGTCGATCCGTGCCTCTGCCTTGTCGATTTTGGGCGCATAGGTCATCCCCGCGTCCGGCTGCGCGCGGGGCGGGTAGGCCGAGGGGTCGGCCAGCAGCTGCACCATCAATCGCGCGCCCATCGCGCTCAGTTCATCGGTCAACGCGCCCGCTGTCTTGCCGCCAATATCGATCCGATCTTCCAGCAGCACCGGGCCGGTATCCAGCCCCGCCTCCATCTGCATGATGCACACCCCCGTCTCCGCATCCCCGGCCAGGATCGCGCGCTGGATGGGTGCTGCCCCCCGCCAGCGCGGCAGCAGCGATGCGTGGACGTTGATGCAGCCCATCGGCGGCGCATCAAGCACCGCGCGCGGCAGGATAAGCCCATACGCCGCAACCACCGCAACATCAGCGCCGAAGGCCGCAAATTCCGCCTGCGCGTCGGGATCACGCAGCGACACGGGCGTCCTGACGGCAATCCCCAGCGATTGCGCGCGTTGCTGCACGGGCGATGGCATCAGCGCCTTGCCCCGACCGGCGGGGCGTGGTGGCTGGCTGTATGACGCCACCACGTCATGCCCGGCATCGACCAGCGCCTGCAGCACCGGCACCGAAAATTCGGGCGTGCCCATGAAGATGATCTTGAAGGGGGGTGATCGCATATCTCCTCTTCGCCACTTGGCATTGCCGCGCGCAAGCCCTTATCTGGTGCGCATGGCATCTCCTGAAATCGACGCGCTGACGCAGGCGCTGGCCCGGCTGCCGGGTCTTGGCCCCCGGTCCGCCCGGCGCGCGGTGCTGCATCTGCTGAAAAAGCGCGAGACCGCGCTTGATCCGCTGCGCGCGGCGCTTGATGCCGTTGGTGACCGGCTGACGGGGTGCGCGACCTGCGGGAATATCGATACCACCAATCCCTGCGGCATCTGCACCGATGCGCGCCGCGACGCGCGGCTGCTGTGCGTGGTGGAGGAGGTGGCGGACCTGTGGGCGCTTGACCGGTCCCGGCTGTTCCCCGGGCATTTCCATGTGCTGGGCGGCAAGCTTTCCGCGCTGGACGGGGTGCGGCCAGAGGATCTGTCGATCGATCTGCTCGTCCGCCGGATCGAAGCGGGCGGCATTGATGAGGTGGTGCTGGCGATGAACGCCACGCTGGAAGGGCAGACGACCGCGCATTACATCGCCGAGCGGATCGAGCAGTTCCCGGTCCGCGTCACCCAGCTGGCGCATGGCCTGCCGGTGGGGGGAGAGCTGGATTATCTTGATGAAGGCACGCTGGCGCAGGCGTTGCGGGCGCGCAGGCCGGTGGGCTGATTGCCCCCGCCACCTTGACGATTCGCTGGCCCTTTCCTAGCTGACCCCCATGGCCATCCACAAAATCGTCGAAATTCCCGATCCGCGCCTGCGGACGATCTCCACCCCGGTCGATACGGTGGATGATGGCGTGCGCGCGTTGATCGACGATATGTTCGACACGATGTACGCATCGCGCGGCATTGGGCTGGCGGCAATCCAGATCGGCGTCGCCAAGCGCATCCTGGTGATCGACCTGCAGGAAGACGGCGAAGACGGCAAGCCGGTGCGCGAGCCCCGCGTCTTCATCAACCCCGAAATCGTCGCGACGGCAGACGACAGCAATGTGTATAATGAGGGCTGCCTGTCAGTCCCCGATCAATATGCCGAGGTGGAACGCCCCGCCAGCTGCCGCGTGCGCTGGCTCGACGCGGACGGCGCGGCGCATGACGAGCAGCTCGAAGGCCTGCTCGCGACGTGCATCCAGCATGAGATGGATCATCTGGAGGGCATTATCTTCATCGATCACCTGTCGCGCCTGAAGCGTGAAATGGTGCTGAAAAAGCTGGCAAAACAACGCAAGGCGGCCTGATCGCGATGCCGGCCTATCGGCTGTTCGGCATGCCCGGCTCGCTTTATACCGCGAAAGCCCGCGCCTATCTGATCAAGCAGCGGATCGATTTTGAGGAAGCGATTCCCGCCGATCCGGCCTGGCCCGATATCACCCGGAAAATTGGCCGCTGGATCATCCCCGTGTTGGTGGCTCCCGACGGCGCGCTGATTCAGGACGGGACCGCGATCATCGACCATGTCGAGGCGGCGGGGCTCGCACGATCCAGCGCCTATCCGCCAACCCCGGTGCACCGCGCCGTCAGCCTGTTGTTCGAACTGTTCGGCGGAGAGGGGCTGTTGCGCCCCGCAATGCATTATCGCTGGGATTTCGACGATATAAACCGCGATTTCCTGCGGACCGATTTTGTCGCCGCGCTGATGCCGGGTGCGACGGGGGAGGTGCAGGAGGCGGTGTTCGGGGCGGCCAGCGGCCGGATGCGCAAGGCCAAGACGGCGTTCGGGGTATCGCCCGAAACCGCGCCGAGCATCCAGGCGAGTTTCGAGGCGTTCATGGCGCTGCTCGACGCGCATTTTACCAGCCACCCCTATCTGCTCGGCGGGCGGCCGACGATCGGGGATTATGGGCTGATCGCGCCGCTTTATGCCCATCTGGCGCGTGATCCCTATCCGGCGGCGATGATGAAGGCGCGTTATTACCATGTCTGGCGCTGGGTGGAGCGGATGAACGCGGCACAGGCGCTGCTCGATGGGCTATGCGCCAACGAAGCGTTGATTGCCGGTGACGTCGTGCCGCCAACGCTGCTCGCGCTCATGCGCTTCATCGCCGAGGATTATCTGCCTGAACTCGCCGCCCATGTCGCCCATGCCAATAGCTGGCTCGACGCGCATCTCGACCTGCAGCCCGGCACCAATGGCCTGCCCGATGCGGGCACCCGCGCGATCGGCATGGCGACGTTCGCGTGGCGCGGCCACATGATCAGCACCGTCGTGATGCCGTATCGCTTCTACCTGCTCCAGCGGGTGCAGGCGGCGATTGCGGAGGCTGGCGCGCCCATCGCGGCGTTGCTCGCCGATACCGGGCTGGCGGCGCTTGCTGACCTGAAGACACACCGTCCCGTTGAGCGGCAGGGCAATCTGGAAGTGTGGGGCGCGGACCGGCGCGGCTGATCAGGCAGTCGGCGTCGTCGCGGGCAGAATTACCGTCACCCGCACGCCGCCCAGCGGCGACGATCCTGCGTCGATCCTGCCATGATGCGCCTCGACGATCGCCTGTGCGGTCGCCAGCCCAAGCCCTGAACTGGTAACCGATTCGCCCGGCAACACGGTGGCGCGGTAAAAGGGTTCGAACAGGCGCTGCGCCAGATCGACATCGATCCCGGGCGCGCTATCATCGATGATCAGCCGCCAGGCGCCCCGGGTCGGCTCAAGCCCCAGCTGGATGCGACCACCCGGCGGGGTGTAGCGAAGGCTGTTTTCGATCAGCGCGGTGAACAGCTGTTCGATCCGCGCACCATCCCAGCGGACGATGACGGTGGTTGCCGGCATATGGCCAGGCTCCAGCGTCACCTTGGCCATGTCCGCCCGGCGCTTGTTCGACCAGATGGCGTTGTGGATCAGTGCGCAGGGATCAACCTGCGCAAAATTGACAGGCAGGCGCCCCAGATCGGCGAGCGCAACCGCTTGCAGATCCTCGGTGATTTCCACCAGGCGGCGGACGTTATCGTCAACGCGTTCAAATGCTTCGGGATTGATCGTCTGGTCGACCTCTCGGGCGGCGCGAATCTGGTCGTCCAGCGTGGCGACCGGCTTGCGCAGTTCCTCGGCAATCGCGACCAGCCAGGTGCGCCGCGCGGTTTCCAGCCGGTCGAATGACCGCGCGATCCGGCCCAGATTGCGCATCGTGACCACGGTTTCCCAGGCACCCACCTCAGGAAACTCGCCGCTGAAATTACCTTCGGCAACGGCGGCGCTTACCTCCTGCAGCATGCGCTGCGGGCGGGTCCAGCGGCTGGCGATAATGCTGGCAAACAGCATCATCAGCACCAGCATGATGCCCAGCACAATGCCCACCACAATCAGCTGTTCACGAAACAATATGGTTGCGGCATCGGGACCGCCGATCCGCGTGGCGGCATCCAGATAACGCTGCGTGGTGAACCGCAGCCCAAGGATCAGCGCAAGCGCCGGGATCGCCGTGACGAGCAGCGCCTGGGCGGCAAGCAACAGGAATAGGCCGCGAGACAGCCGCACATTCAATCTCCCCAGCCCCCGGCGCAGTATCGCGCCGTCCCCAGCCGTTCTCGAACTCCCGGTTATCCTGCTCTATACGATGAAACAATCGGCATTATGACAGTCAGGCTGGTCCCGGCCCGGGACGCAAGGCTCGACTATGCCGCGCAATGGCCGCCAGCACCGGTGCGGCCAGCGCCTGGCGACAGATCAACAGATCAGGCAGCAGCGGATCGTGGCAGTTGTAAACGAGGGGCGTGCCGTCGATCCGCGATGCGTGGAATCCGGCCGCCAGCGCCACCGCGGCGGGGGCGCAATTATCCCATTCATACTGGCCGCCATCGTGCAGATAGATATCGGCATCGCCGGCAATCACCGCCATAGCCTTTGCGCCCGCAGATCCCATCGGCACCAGATCAGCCCCGATTGTTGCTGCAACGGCGCGGGCGACTTCCGGCGTCCTGCTGCGGCTGACGACCATCCGGGGCCTGGCGGGAGCGTTGCCGGAC
>JBBQDD010000187.1:0-5283 GCA_038319335.1 Sphingomonadales bacterium | reverse complement strand
CGGTTGGACGCGGCGGGGTGTCGCTGATCGATCGGGGTGACAAGTGACGCACCCCGTCGTCCGCCGCATTGCCGCAACCGGCCCCAGCCTGTTCCGCACCGCGCCTGCGCGCCGTTACGCGGGCAACCGGGGCCGCTTGGCGGGGCGCATCGTCCTGATCGTCCTCGCGCTGATTTTCTGCCTGATGATCGCGGTGCCGGCGTTTGCACAAACAGCGCCGCTGCCGCCTGCGCCTCCAGCGGCGCCCGGCACCGGCGATGCGATTGACCGTGCGCTGGGCGATCTGGGTGGCGGCAACGCGCCGCTATCGCTTTCGCTCCAGGTGCTCATCATTATGGGCCTGTTGTCGGTCTTGCCCGGCATCTTGCTGATGATGACCAGCTTTACCCGGATCATCATCGTGCTTTCCATCCTGCGCCAGGCGCTTGGCCTGCAACAGACGCCGCCCAACCAGGTGCTGGTGGGCCTGTCGCTGTTCCTGAGCTTCTTCATCATGGCGCCGGTGCTGAACGACATGAACGTCAACGCCATCCAGCCCTATGCCGCAGGCAAGATTGGCGCGACGCAGATGATTGAAACCGCCGGCAAGCCGCTCCACGCCTTCATGCTCCGGCAAACGCGGATGAAGGACATTTCGATGTTCTCCAAGATCGCCAAATCGGGCCCCTATGCCAAGCCTGCCGACGTGCCCTATTCGGTGCTGTTGCCATCCTATGTCACCAGCGAGCTGAAGACGGCGTTCCAGATCGGCTTTCTCATTTTCCTGCCGTTTATCGTGATCGATCTGATCGTTGCCTCCGTGCTCATGTCGCTGGGCATGATGATGGTATCGCCCACGATCATCTCCCTACCCTTCAAGCTGCTGTTGTTCGTGCTGGTCGATGGCTGGGCGCTGACGATGGGGTCGCTTGCCAATAGTTTCATGCGGTAGCGCGGCGATGGACACGCAATATTTCCTGACGATCGCGAACGAGGCCCTGTGGGTGCTCGCGCTGGCATCGGCCCCCATTCTGATCCCGGCGCTGCTTTCCGGCTTGATCCTGGGCATGGTGCAGGCGGCAACATCGATCAACGAACAGACGTTGACCTTCGTGCCAAAGCTGGTCGTGGTCGCGGTGTCGCTGGTGATTTTTGGCGGGCTAATCCTTGGCCTGCTGAGCGATTTCACCGTATCGATTTTCGAGCGCATTCCCGATCTGGTGAAATAGCGCGGTGCTGGGTTTCGGCCTGTCGATCGAGCCGCAGCTTTGGACGCTGCTGTTCGTGATGGTGCGCGTCAGCGCCACGTTTATCGCCGCCCCCGTATTCGGCGCGGTCAGCGTGCCGTTGCAGGTGCGGATTGCGCTGTCCGGCGCGATCGGTTTCCTGGTGCTGGCCGCAAACCCCGTGACGCCGCCTGCTCAGATTTTTGCCGCCACCACCTTCCTCGCGGTTGCCGCCGAAGCGCTGGTGGGCCTGGCCATCGGCTTTGTATTGCAGATCGCCTTTGCAGCCCCCCTGGTGGCCGGTGAATTGATCGGCACGTCGATGGGGATCGGCTTTGCCTCCGCCATCGATCCGCAAAACGGCAAGTCGAGCACTGCGCTCGGCCAGTTCATGATGACCCTGCTCACCTTGCTGTTCCTGTCCGTCAACGGGCATCTGATGCTGGTCGACCTGGTGGTGCGCAGCTATGCGGTGCTGCCCCCGGGCGCCCCGTGGATCGCAGTGGAGCGGCTGCGCGATATCGCGGTGTTTGGCGGTTATGCGTTTTCGGCCGGGTTCCTGCTGGCGCTGCCGGTGGGCTTTTTGCTGCTGTGCCTGAACCTGGTGGTCGGCATGCTCTCCCGCTCTGCCCCCGCGCTCAATCTGTTCGCGGTTGGCCTGCCGATGAGCCTGGCGGTGGGCGTGGTCGCGCTGGCAATCGCGTTTCCGGCGATGGGCGATTACATGATCGTCATCATCCAGGAAGGGCTGGCCGCGGCTGAACATCTGGTGCTTGGCTGATGGCAGACGAGTTTGGCGAAAAGACAGAAGCACCAACCCCCAAGCGCAAGCAAAAGGCGTTTGACGATGGCCAGGTGCTGCGATCGCGCGAATTTGCAACGGCGCTGGTGGTGCTGGCCGGGTGCGGCTGGCTGGCGATATTCGGCCCGGCGCTGATGGCGGCGTGCAAGGGGCTGATGATCACCAGCTTTTCGTTCGGCTCCGGCGATATTGATGATTTTCAGCCGATGCGGTCACTGGCGATTGCCGGCTGGCAAATCGCGCCGCCGATGATCGCGATGTTCGTGATCGCCACGGTTGCCGCGATTTTCAGCCAGGCGGGGCTTGGCGCGCTGACCTTCAACGGCAAGCTGATGGCCCCCAAGGCGAGCCGCATCAATCCGGCATCGGGGCTGAAGCGCATCTTTGGTTCGCAGGGCTGGGTGGAACTGGGCAAATCGCTGCTGAAGGTGATCCTGCTCGGCACGATCGGCTATTACATGCTGTCGCATGTCGCCACCCAGTCGATCGGGCTGGCATCGGCCGATATCAATCGCAGCGTTGGCGCGCTGGGATCGATGCTGACCGGCACCTTGTTTTCGATGGCGGCGGGGCTGGTGGTGATTGCCGGTATCGACCTGCCGATCCAGATCATCCAGCTGCTGCAGAAACTGCGGATGAGCAAGCAGGAGATCAAGGACGAGCACAAGGAAAGCGAGGGCAATCCCGAAAACAAGGCCGCCCAGCGCCAGCGCCGCCATGATCTGGCCAAGCGCAACATGCGCAAAGCCGTCAGCGAGGCCCATGTCGTGCTGACCAACCCGACCCATTTCGCCGTCGCGCTACGCTATGATCGCGGGCGTGATCAGGTGCCGGTGGTGGTGGCCAAGGGGCGGGGCGTAACGGCACAGGCGATCCGCGAACTGGCCGCTGAATCGCGCGTGACGATGCTGGAATATCCCATGCTGGCCCGTGCGCTCTATTATACCAGTCGCGAAGGGCAGGAGGTGCGCGACGACCTGTATCTGGCGATCGCCACGGTGCTGGCGTTCGTGTTTGGCATCAACACCCAGGCCGGGGGCACGCCGCCGCCCATCGCCGTGCCGGAAACCGCCCGCTTCGACGAAAATGGCGTCAAAATCACAACAAAAACCTAAAGTTCGCAACGTTTGCGCCGTTCTTCGGGATGGGCCCTAACAGGAAATCGCCATGGTCGATTCGATCGTCAATACGCTGGGGGCAGGATCGGGCATCGACCTGACATCGCTGGTCAACCAGCTGGTCGATTCGCAGTTTTCCGCCAAAACCCGCTCGATCAGTCGCCAGAACCAGACGCTGTCGGCGCAGATATCCGGCCTGTCGAGCGTGAAGAGCAGCGTCACCAGTTTCGCATCCGGGCTGAAATCGCTGGCGACCGGCGGCTTGCTGTCCACCACGCCCACCAGCAGCAATACCGGCATCGTCAAGGTAACCGCGTTGACCGGGGCCAAGCTGGCCGGGCTTTCGGCATCGGTGGAGGTGCGCCAACTGGCCCAGGCGCAATCAGTGGCAACCGCCGCCGTCAGCAGCCGCACCGCGGCCATCGGTACCGGTACGTTGACGCTTACCTTCGGCAGTGGATCGGTAAACGGCGGCAGTTTTGTCGCAGGATCAGCGACGCCTGTGGACATCGCGGTGGTCGGCGGCGCATCGAGCCTCGATTCGATCGCCGCGTCGATCAACGCCGCCAATGCGGGCGTCACCGCCAGCATCATCACCGACGCGTCCGGCCCCAGGCTGGCGCTGAAAAGCAAGACGGGGGCTGACCAGGCCTTCACGCTGACCGCAACGGAGGATCCGGGCGCGCCGGGTCTAGCTGCGCTCAACATCACCCAGTCATCCACTGGCGCGCTGTTTGGCACCACCGCGCAGGATGCGATCGTGGCGGTGGATGCCATTCCGCTGAGCCGCAGCAGCAACTCGATCAGCGATCTGGTTGACGGGGTGAAGCTTGATCTGGTGTCGGCAGCGCCGGGCACCAGCGTGTCGCTGGGCACCAATGTGCCGACTGATCAGCTGCGATCCTCCGTCAACGATCTGGTCGCTGCGTTCAACGATCTGCAACGGCTGGTAAAGGCGCAGACCGATGCTGCGACGGGATCGCTGTTCAACGATTCGGCCACGCGCCAGCTGCAGCAATCGCTGGGCCGGTTCGCGCTGACCGAATTGGCAACCCCAACCGCTGCGGGCGCGCCGCGCCGGCTGTCCGAAATCGGCGTGTCGACCAACCGTGATGGTACGCTAAGCGTCAACGCCGATCAGCTGACGGCGGCGATCACCCGGTTTCCCGACGCGGTAGAGGCATTGTTCTTCAACGGCACCGGCGCAACCGGCGGCGGCGTGGCGGCGGCGTTCCAGGCGATTGCGGACCAGGCGACGGACAAGACGATCGGGCTGGGGGCGAGCGAAGCACGCTATGCCAAGCGGCAGACCACGCTCGATATCGCGCTGGAAAAGGCCAATGCCGACAAGGAAGTGGTCCGCACGCGGCTGACCCGCCAGTTTGCCGGCGCGGATGCCCGGGTGTCGGCGTATAAATCGACCCAGTCGTTCCTGACGCAGCAATTCGCCCCCAAGACGAGCAACTGATGGCGCATTACGCAACGACCCTGGGGCGCAACCCTGAGGCGACCTATCGGCAGATCGACATGGCCGGCCGCACGGCGGAGGCCGATCCGCATCAGCTGGTCGCGTTGCTGTATGACGAGCTTGGCCGCGCGCTCCGCGCTGTCGCGGCGGCGATCGAGAGCGGCAACCGCGCGGTCCGCAGTGAAAAGGCGACGCGGGCGATATCAATTCTGTTCGCGCTGGAGGCGGGGCTTGATTTTGAGCGCGGCGGTGATCTGTCAAAGACGCTGGCCGGGCTGTACCGGGGCGCGCGCGCCAAGGTGATCGACGCAAGCCTGGGCGATGATCCCCGCCCGTTCATCGCGGTCGCGACCAACATGGCGCAGATCGCCCAGGCTTGGGCAGACGTGCGCCAGCGTTAGGTTGTCCGCGCGTTAACCATTTCCCCACCATGGCGCCGCTAGGATAGCCGTTCGACAGGGGTGGGGAAGCATGGAATTATTCTCTCGCGATGATGCTGGATCGAGCGAAGGGCCGGGCCAAGGCCAGGGGCGTCGACGCCATGGCCCGGTGCGGACGATATTGGCGGTGTTTGACAGCCGCACCAACCTGAACTTCCTGGTCCGTCGGCTTGGCCTATTTGGGTTTTTGTTGGTGCTGTTCGACACTGTAATTGTGGCGCTTGTTCTGATTGCGGCGCGCGGGTTTGAT
>JBBQDD010000186.1:0-5413 GCA_038319335.1 Sphingomonadales bacterium | reverse complement strand
CCCTCATCCAGCACGGCATCGACCACATCGGGCGTGGCATTCTGAAAGCCCGGCAAGTTGGTGTACCGATCAAGCCCGACGACATGTTCCAGAATAAAGCGCGTATCGCGAACCGGCGGGGTATATTTCGGCATGGTCAGTCCTTTTACGTCGTCTGATCAGGGTCGTTCCGGCCGAGCCCGGGCTCGATAAGACCGATAAACTGTTTTAACTCGTCGATTGCAGCATCGATATCATGCTTCTGCGCGTCCAGCAGCGCTATCCGGTCGCGGCAGCGCGCAATCGTGACTTCGCGTTGCGATCGCCGCCCGTCGCCAATGTCGTACAGATCGAGCAGCTCGCGAATTTCACCCAGGCTGAAGCCAACCCGCTTACCGCGCAAAATCCAGGCCAGCCGCGCGCGATCACGCGGAGAATAGATGCGCACCGTGCCGCGCCGTTCGGGCGCGATCAGCCCCTCATCCTCATAAAAGCGCAGCGCCCGCGCGGTGACGCCGAATTCGGCCGACAGGTCCGAAATCGTGAAACTGTGCCGATCGGGCAATGGCGCAATCGGCGCATAGGCGGGGAGCGAGGCCATCCACGCAAATTACTTCCCGTTTACGTGAACGTCAAGCTTATCCGCCGATCGTGCACAACAGCTTTCGATTGGTATCGCGCAGCGTGGCGGCTTCCGACACGGAATCGCTCAACCGGCGCACATCCAGCGCCGCGAAGGAGGCGCGCCTGCCGCACAGTTTTTCGCAAGCCTGTGGCATTCGCCCCGGAAATACGATCCGATCACCTTCGAACCGCGCGTCGAAATCACAACCTGGGGCAGCCGCAAAGGTGATGTGCAGCGCCTCGCCCACCCGTGTCACCGTGCCTGATCCGCTGCAATTCTGCTGATCGCCATAATCGACGAACGCGCCAATGCGGTAGTTGAGCCGATCAGGCACGACGCAAACACGGTCGGTATCCCGCGCGTACAGCCCGGTCATGTCGGTATTGGCGGGATCGGCGATCACGCCCGCTGCAATCGCTGCGCTTTCCAGATCAGGCGCAGTGGTTGCACGCGGGGTTGGGGATGAAGGTGCCTCGCCCGAACAGGCGGTCAGAATTAGCAATCCCGCAAGGGCGGCCAGCCTGATCACGAAGCGGGCATGGCCGCAACGGCGATCAGGGCACCCCCCTCCACCCGGCGATAGAAGCAGCTGGCAGCCCCGGTGTGGCAGGCGAGGCCGGCGGGATCAGCGATCAGCCAGACGGAATCCTGGTCGCAATCGATGCGTATTTCCGCCACGCGCAGAATATTGCCGGACGTTTCGCCCTTTTTCCACAGCGCGCCCCGGCTGCGCGACCAGAATGTCGCCTCCCCCGTTGCCTGGGTTGCGGCCAGCGCATCGGCATTCATATGCGCCACCATCAGCACATCGCCCGACACCCGATCCGTCACCACCGCCGTGATCAGCCCGGCGGCGTCGTACTTGGGATCGAGCAGCAGCCCGGTTTCGCGTGAGTCGGTCATCCCCTTTTGTAGCGCAACCACAGGGCGCAACCATATTTATCGACGGCGCAGGCGAATGAATGATGACAAATGCGCGACAAACCCGAACGGCGTGCCTATATGACGGCCTCGGCGCAACCAGCGGGCTGATATGCTGACAACCAATCCATTCGATGCCCCTGTTGATGGGGACAAGCTGCGCGAAGAGTGCGGCATTTTCGGCGTGTCCGGCACGGATGGCGAGGCGGCGGCGCTGGTCGCGCTTGGCCTCCACGCGCTCCAGCACCGCGGGCAGGAGGCGGCGGGCGTCACCAGCTTTGACGGGCGCGACTTCCACACCCACCGCGCGATGGGCCATGTCGCGGGCAATTTCGATCGCGACGAGATTATCCGCGCACTGGCCGGCACCGTCGCTTGCGGGCACGTGCGCTATTCGACCACGGGCGAAACGGCGCTGCGCAACATCCAGCCCCTTTATGCCGATCTGGCGAGCGGTGGCTTTGCGATCTCCCACAACGGCAACATCTCCAACGCAACGCGGCTGCGGCGCGAGCTGGTGCGGCGCGGATCGATATTCCAGTCGACATCGGATACCGAGGTGATCATCCACCTGGTCGCGACATCCAACTACCGGACGTTGCTGGACAAATTCATCGATGCGCTGAAACAGGTCGAGGGTGCCTATTCGCTGATCGTGATGACGCCGGAGGGCATGATTGCCTGCCGCGATCCGCTCGGCATCCGGCCGCTGGTGATGGGCCGGTTGGGTGATGCGATCATCTTTGCGTCAGAAACCGTGGCGCTCGACGTGGTGGGTGCCACCTTCGAACGCTCGATCGATCCGGGCGAGCTGGTGATCGTGCAGGATAGCGAAGTCCGCTCGATCCGGCCCTTTACCGCCGTCGCACCGCGCCCGTGTATCTTCGAATATGTCTATTTCTCAAGGCCGGATTCGATTGCGGAGGACCGCTCGGTCTATTCCGTGCGCAAGGCGATTGGCGCGCAGCTGGCCATCGAAAGCCCGGTCGATGTCGATCTGGTGATCCCCGTCCCCGATTCGGGCACGCCCGCCGCGATCGGCTATGCCCAGCAATCGGGCATTCCGTTTGAACTGGGCATCATTCGCTCGCATTATGTGGGCCGCACCTTCATCCAGCCGGGTGACAAGGTGCGCCATCTGGGCGTGAAGCTGAAACACAATGCCAATCGCGCGCTGATCCGGGACAAGCGGATCGTGCTGATCGACGATTCGATCGTGCGCGGCACCACCAGCCTGAAGATCGTCCAGATGATGCGTGAAGCGGGCGCGGCCGAGGTTCACCTGCGCATCGCCAGCCCGCCCACCCGCCACAGCTGCTTCTACGGCGTCGACACGCCGGAACGCGCCAAGCTGCTCGCAGCACAGCTCGATGTGGGGGGGATGACTGATTTCATCCATGCCGACAGCCTGGCCTTCATCTCCATCGACGGCCTGTACAAGGCGCTGGGCGAGTCGAGCCGATCCAGCACGCAGCCCAGCCATTGCGACGCCTGTTTCACCGGCGATTATCCGACGACGCTGACCGATCAGGACGAATCCGAAACCGTGGATCAATTCGCGATGCTCGCCGAACGGGTGATCTGACCGCCCTTTTCGTCGCCATTCCCCTTAGCATAAAGCCCCGGTCCCATGGCCGGCGCCACCCGGAGTATCACCGTGACTGACAAGCCGCTTGCCAACCAGACCGCCCTTGTCACTGGCGCGAGCCGGGGCATCGGGGCTGCCACTGCCAAGGCGCTGGCCGCCGCGGGCGCGCATGTGGTGCTCACCGCGCGCACCACCGGCGGATTGGAGGAGGTGGAGGAGGCGATCTACAAAGCCGGCGGCACCGCGACGATCGCGCCTGTAAACCTGACGGAGAATGACAGCATTGCCCGGCTGGCAACCGCCTTGTCGGGCCGCTGGGGCACGCTGGACATCATGGTGCTGAGTGCCGCGACGCTGGGCACGCTGGGCGCCATCCCCGCGATCGACCCGAAGGAACTCGCCAAAATCCTGACGCTGAACGTCAGCGCGCAAGTGGCATTGCTGACCGCCTTTGATCCGATGCTGCGCAAATCAGCAAATGCCCGGGTGATCGGGCTGACATCGTCAGTGGCGCGCGATCACCGCGCCTATTGGGGCGAATATGCAGCATCCAAGGCCGCGTTTGAATCGATTGTCGCCAGCTATGGGCTGGAAATGGGCAACATCAGCAACATCCGCACCGCCCTGATCGATCCCGGCGCCACCCGCACCGCCATGCGCGCCCGCGCCTATCCCGGTGAGGATCCGATGTCGGTCAAGGATCCATTAGTGGTTGCCGACCGGATCGTGCAGCTGTTGAGCGACGGTTTCGAAAGCGGCTTGTTTGAGCGGATTGAGGGGTAGGATTGTTTTCGGCCGGGCCGCAAACTCATAAATACCGGCTTGTCCGCTACTGCCCCATTTGCGGGCATTGCGATCAGTACTATACCGCACCCTGATGAACCGAATTCGATCAGGTCTAATTGCGTTGCTAGGTCTAAGCTTGGCCGCGTGTAGTTTCGCTGACGTTGCCAAGCCGCTCTATATTGTTACCAACTCAGATTCCATCATTGCCGATTTGGGCAGAGCGCTTCGAGAAGAAGGTCTGCAAGTCGCAAATGGGCAGGCGACTGACGATCGTGGAAATACATTAACGGTAATAGAGGCCAGAAAGGGTTATTTTTGGGTCTGGGCTCAGGCGATGCCAATGAGCGGATATGAAGACCGGAAACTATGCGGGTTTCACGATCAGCCCTATAATGATCCTGGCCAATACATACTAACTATCAGATCGTCGGCACTTTTTTCGGGTCAAAGTGATGTCGATCGATTGGCTGCCGTGATCTCCGATAAGCTGAAAATGCTTGGCTATCGTGTTGGGCGGCATGCACTGACATGCAGTCCGTTAGCAAAAACTGTTCGCTAACGGCAAGCGTTGGAGCGTCCACTTGAAGCCACCACCAATATCCGTCGTTCAACCCGGACGCCAATGGCGGTCACTTATGGGTTCACGGCCCAACCTAAACACCCTCCGTTCGTGCTGAGCTTGTCGAAGCACTATTCTCCCTTTTCGACCATCGCAAAGGAGAACACCCCCCGACAAGCTCAGCACGAACGGAACAGGACAACCTCTATCGGCCTTGCCGCTTCACCAGCGTCACTTGCGCCACATCCAGGCCGCCGCCGCGAAAGCCGCCTTCGCAGTACATCAGATAAAACCGCCACAACTTGATGAAATGATCGTCGAATCGTGCGGGCAGCCGTCCAGCCGCCGCCGCCTCGTCAAAGGCCACACGCCACCGGCGCAATGTTTCGGCATAGTCCTGCCCAAATCGGTGCTCGTCGCACCAATCCAGCCCCGCTGCATCGGCAAGCGCGCGAAAGCGGCTGGTGGAAAGCAGCATCCCGCCGGGAAAAACATAACGCTGGATGAAATCAACATTGCCGGCATAGGCATCGAAAATTGCATCATCAAAGGCGATATATTGGATCGCGGCCCGCCCGCCGGGGCGCAGGGCGCGGGCGATGACGGCCAGGTAATCCGCCCAGTAATCCTGGCCCACCGCCTCCACCATTTCGATGCTGGCAATGCCATCATAGCAGCCAGATACATCGCGGTAATCGGTCAGCGTAACGTCCACGTCGGGCAACGCCCGGGCATCGATCGACGCCTTTTGCTCGGCGGAAAGCGTGATGGCGTGCACCTGCCGGCCGGCGTCCGCCGCCAGCGCCGCAAACGAGCCCCAGCCACAGCCGATCTCCAGCAACCGGTCCCCCGGGGCGGTGGCCGTTCGATCGAGGATCGCCTGCAGCTTGCGGTGCTGCGCCGCCGCCAGCGGTTCAGCAGGCGCGGCAAACAGCGCGCTTGAATAGCTCAGGCT
>JBBQDD010000185.1:0-5432 GCA_038319335.1 Sphingomonadales bacterium | reverse complement strand
GCCGCTTTTCGCCCAATCGGCCATGAAGCCTTCGAT
This sequence comes from Sphingomonadales bacterium, assembly GCA_038319335.1. GTDB lineage: Bacteria > Pseudomonadota > Alphaproteobacteria > Sphingomonadales > Sphingomonadaceae > Sphingomonas. Next base: position 5,396 of record JBBQDD010000185.1, on the reverse strand, counting down.
GCCCTTGTCGGTCAGCGGGTGTTTGACGAGCTGGCGGATGACGGCGGGCGGTGCGGTCATAACATCGGCGCCGATCCGCGCGCTTTCGAGGATGTGGACCGGGTGGCGGACGCTTGCGACCAGAATCTCGGTATCGAAGGCATAGTTATCGTAAATCAGGCGGATGTCGCGAATCAGGTCGAGCCCGTCGAGACCGATATCGTCGAGCCGACCGACAAAGGGCGAGATAAACGTCGCGCCCGCCTTTGCCGCCAGCAGCGCCTGGTTGGCGGAAAAACACAGCGTCACGTTCACCATCGTGCCATCGTCGGTCAACGCCTTGCACGTCTTCAACCCGTCGATCGTCAGCGGCACTTTCACCGCGACATTATCGGCGATCTTGCGCAGGATTTCGGCCTCACGCATCATGCCCGCATGGTCGAGCGCGACGACTTCGGCCGAGACCGGCCCGTCGACGATGCCGCAAATCTCCTCCACAACTTCCAGAAACTGCCGCCCCGATTTGGCGATCAGCGACGGGTTGGTGGTAACGCCGTCGACCAGCCCCGAATCGGCCAGATCGCGGATTTCGGCGGTGTCTGCGGTATCGACGAAGAATTTCATGGGTGGCTCCTGCTCGTGTTGCGCCCGCCTAACCCAATCGGCGGCGATCCGAAAGCTTGCACTGCCGGTGCGCAGTGTTGATCTAGGGTCCATGTCCCGCGCCCGCGTCATCATCATGAACTCAGCCCTGGGGCCGCTCGATTACCGGGTGCCCCAGGGCATGGTTGTCGCACCGGGATCGATCGTCGTCGCGCCGCTGGGGCCGCGCCAGTTGATTGGCGTGGTGTGGGAAGCGGATCGGATGCCGTCGGATGCGGAGGTTGGCGACAACCGGCTGCGCAATCTGGTGTCCACCGTCGATGCGCCGCCCATCCCCGCGCCCTTGCGCCGGTTGATCGAATGGACCGCCAGCTATTACCTCGCGCCGCCTGCATCGGTGTTGCGGATGGCGCTTGCCTCCACATCGGCGCTGGACGGCGCGCGGACGGTGACGGAGTATCGCGCAACGGGCACCATGCCGCCCCGGATGACGCCGCAGCGCGCACAGGCGCTCAACCGGATCGGCGACCGGCAGGGCCTGATCCGCGAACTCGCCGCCACAGCGCAGGTGAGCGATGCGGTGATTAGGGGCATGGTGAAGGCTGGCGCGATTGCCGCTGTCGAAGTCGCGATCGACAGCCCCTATCCCCTGCCCGACCCTGATTTTGCGCAGCCTGCGCTTTCCGCCGATCAGGCAGCGGCCGCCGGGGTGCTGGCCGGGGCAGTGACCGATCGGGGCTTTGCGCCGACCTTGCTGGACGGGGTGACCGGATCGGGCAAGACCGAGGTGTATTTTGAGGCGATCGCCGCCGCGATCCGCGCTGGCCGGCAAACGCTGGTGCTGCTGCCCGAAATCGCGCTGACCGAGCCGTTTCTGACGCGCTTTGCCGCGCGGTTCGGGTGCGCGCCCGTGGCGTGGCATTCAGACCTGCGCCAGTCGCAGCGCCGCCGGGCGTGGCGGGCAATTGCCAGTGGTGAGGCGCTGGTGACGGTGGGGGCGCGGTCAGCCCTGTTCCTGCCCTATGCCAATCTGGGGCTGATCATCGTCGATGAAGCACATGAAACCAGCTTCAAGCAGGAAGACGGGGTGCATTACCACGCCCGTGACGTGGCGGTGATGCGTGCCAAGTTTGAAGCGTGCCCGGTGGTGCTGGCGTCTGCCACGCCCGCCATTGAAACGCGGCATCAGGTGGCGCTGGGGCGCTATGCCGAACTGAAGCTGCCGGGGCGTTACGGCGCGGCGCAGATGCCCGTGATCGAGGCGATCGACCTGATTGCCGAGCCGCCCGAACGTGGCCGCTGGATCGCCCCCCGGCTGGTCCGCGCGATCGATGAAACACGCGCGCGGGGCGAACAAGTGCTGCTGTTCCTCAACCGGCGCGGCTATGCCCCGCTCACCCTGTGCCGCACCTGCGGGCACCGTTTCCAGTGCCCCAATTGCACCGCCTGGATGGTCGAGCACCGGCTGGTCCGCCGCCTGGCATGCCATCACTGCGGCCATGTGGAGCAGGTGCCGGAGGCGTGCCCGGAATGCGGCAATCCCGATACGCTGGTGGCGTGCGGCCCGGGCGTGGAGCGGATTGCGGATGAAGTCGCGCAGTTCTGGCCCGATGCCAGGCGCGCGGTGGTGACGTCCGATACTTTGTGGTCCCCCGCCAAGGCCGCCGAATTCGTCCAGCGGATGGAGGCAGGCGATATCGATATCGTCATCGGCACCCAGCTGGTGACCAAGGGCTATCATTTCCCCAATCTGACATTGGTCGGCGTGATCGATGCCGATCTGGGGCTGGGCGGCGGTGATCTGCGCGCGGCGGAACGCACCTTTCAACAGATAAGCCAGGTTGCGGGGCGGGCCGGGCGCGAACGCAAGCCCGGCCATGTCTATATCCAGACGCACAGCCCGCAGGCCGCCGTTATGCAGGCGCTGGTAAAGGGCGATGCCGATGCCTTTTACGCAGCGGAGACCGAGGCACGGCGCGAGGCGGATGCCCCGCCCTTTGGCCGCTATGCCGCCATCATCATCTCGTCAGAGGATCGCCAGGCTGCCGAGGAATTGGCCCGCGAAATCAAGCGCACCGCGCCGCTGCTGGACGGCATGTACGCCTATGGCCCCGCCCCCGCGCCGCTGGCCATGTTGCGCGGCCGCCACCGGTTCCGGCTGCTGGTCCACGCCCGCCGCGCGCTGGACGTGCAGGATGTGATCCGCGACTGGCTGGGCGCGCTCAGCTGGCCGGCCAAGGTGCGGGTGGCGGTTGATGTCGATCCCTATAATTTTCTTTAGGGCTTTGCGATCGCCTGCCCGACCGTCTAGCTTGTGGGCATATGATATTGAGAGGGCTGATTTAATGGTACGCAAAGCATTTCTTGCCGGATCGTTGATCTGCGCGGCCCCGATGGGCGTGGCCCATGCCGAATGGATCGAAGGCAGCTCAAAGCATTTCATCGTCTATGCAAATGATTCCGCGGCGAATGTGAAGCAGATGACCAGCAATCTGGAACGCTTCGACAAGGCGGTGCGCACGGTGCTGAAGCTGCGCGAGCCCGAGGTTGCCGCCGAAGCGCGCGTTACCGTGTTCATCCTGCCGGCGATTGCCGACGTGCAGAAAATGTCGGGCCGCAAGGGTTCGAACATCGCCGGCTATTATCGCAGCCTCGACCCCGGCCCGATCGCCTTTGTGCCGCAAACCAGCCTGAACCAGTCATCTACATCGCTTTCCGCGCTCAACATCCTGCAACATGAATACACTCATCACGTAATGTTTTCGAGCTGGGGCGATGTCGTGTTCCCGACCTGGTTCAGCGAAGGATTTGCCGAGCTGTTCGCGACCGCCAAATCGACGAATGATGGCGGGATCGTGATTGGGGCCGTGCCGGTTTATCGCAGCTATGGCATCGACCGGATGAACGACATGCCGGTCGAACGGCTGATCAGCGGCCCGCCAAATTACAAGGATGGTTTGCAGACGCAGGAATTCTATGGCCGCTCATGGCTGCTGACGCATTATCTGATGTTCGACAAGGTTCGCGCCAAGGCGCTGGCCGACTACATCACTGCCATCAACGCCGGCAAATCGGCGAAGGATGCCGGGGCGGCGCTGGGCCTGAACAGCGCGCTCGATCTCAAGATGAACGGCTATGGCTCGCGCGCCAAATTACCGTCAGCGGCGCTGTCGACCAGCCAGCTGCCGATCGGTGAGGTAAAGACGCGCACCCTGACCAAGGGCGAGGAAGCATCGATCACCGCCCGGATGCGATCAAAAAACGGGGTCGACGAAAAGCTGGCACAAGAAGTGGTTCTCGAGGCGAGAAAAGCAGCCGCATCCTATCCCGATAATGCCGCTACGCAAAACGAACTGGCCGAAGCGGAATATGACGCTGGGAATTATGCCCAATCCGCGGCAGCGGCGGAACGCGCCCTGGCTGCCGACCCGCAATCGGTCCACGCGCTGATCTACAAGGGCATGGCTCAGATGACGATTGCCGAAAAGGCGGGGAACACCGATCCGGCAGTGTGGGCGGCCGCGCGACGCCAGTTTCTGGCGGCGAACAAGCTGCAGCCGCTCTATGCCTATCCCATCCAGGTCTATTATGAGAGCTTCAATACCGCCAAGCAGCCGGCCCCGCGCAGCGCCAGGGATGCCTTGCTATATGCATATCAACTCGCCCCGCAGAATCTGGCGGTACGGCAGGAAGCAGCGCGTATCCTGATTGGTGACGGCAACATCAAGGCGGCGCGCATTGCCATCGAACCGATCGCTTTTGACGATCACCCGGGGCCACTGGTCGATGCCGCGAAAAAGGCGCTGGCGGCGCTGGATGCCAATGATTCCGCAGGCGCGCTGGAGGCGCTGAAACCGGTCGATCCCAAAAAGCCCGCCGAACCCGGTAAAGGCTGATCCAAATTGCACGCCGGCATCACCGTCATGGTGCTTGAACGGGGGCAGCTTTCCTGAAAGACAGGCGTTGTGACAATAGGGCCCAAGGCATGTCGATGATCCGTTTATGCCTGTTTGTGGCGACGCTGCTGAGCGCCATCATCATCGGCATCGCCCCCGCGCGCGCCGATGATATTTCGGCGGCGGCGCGCGGTGTGGTGCGCGTGGTGACAATCGCGTCGGCGGACGGGGAAGTGGTTGGCTTCGGGCATGGCAGCGGCTTTGCCGTGTCGCCCAACCGGATCGTCACCAACGCGCATGTCGTGGAACTCGCTGCCCGCTATCCCGACAATGTCGTGATCGGCGTGGTCCCGTCCGAAGGCGACAAATCCTATCAGGGCAAGCTGATCGCCTATGATGCGCAGCGCGATTTGGCGCTGATCGAATTTACCGGGACCCGCCTGCCCCCGCTGACGCTGTATCCCGGGGTGGCGACCGATGGGGAGGCAGTGATTGCGCTGGGCTATCCCGGCAATGTCGATGTCGCCACCGCGCAGAGCGCCGCCGATTTCATTCGTCCGCTCAGCCCGGTGCGGTCGCAGGGCGGGTTTGCGGGCGCACGCAAGCTGACCGGGGTTGATGTGCTGCTCCACACCGCCGGAATCGCGCGCGGGAATTCCGGCGGGCCGCTGCTTGATGTGTGTGGGCGCGTGATCGGGGCCAATTCAGCCGTGACAAAGGCAGAGGAAGGCGATTCGAGCTTTGGCTTTGCGGTGGCCGATTCAGAGATTGCCGCGTTCCTGAAGGAAGCCAAACAGCCATTTGCGCAAACCAGCGCGCCCTGCGTCAGCGCCGATGAACGGCTGCGCCAGGGCCAGGACGCGCAACTGCGCTCCGCCGAGGCGCATTCTGCGGACGCCCAGGCGATCGCCGCGCGCG
>JBBQDD010000184.1:0-5449 GCA_038319335.1 Sphingomonadales bacterium | reverse complement strand
CGTTGAACGCGATGATCCGTCAAAGCGGTTTGCCGAAAGCGCTGTTCCGCAACTAACCCTTATTGGAAGAAAAACATGAAAATCTTTGGCTGGAAAGCAGCCGGGCGTGAGGAATTGCGCCCGGCTTTGTCGCGTTATGCGCTGGGCGCGGGGATTTCCCTGGGGGATTGGCCTGCGTCTTATGAGGCGCAGTTGCGCGAGGGGTATGCGCGCAACGCGATTGCGCAACGGGCCGTGCGGCTGGTGGCGCAGGGGCTGGGGGGTGCGCCGATCACCGCGTCCCACCCCGCGATCGCGGCGCTGCTGGCGGCGCGGTCGGGCGGGCAGGTGCTGGCGGAGACTTTGGCGGCGCAATTGCTGTTGCACGGCAACGCCTATGTCCAGCTGCTGACGGACGGCGACGGGCAACTGGTGGAGCTGTTTGCGTTGCGGCCCGAGCGGGTGACGGTGGAGCCCGATGGGCGCGGCTGGCCGGTTGGCTATCGATACCGGGTGGGGGACCGGGTGACGCGGCTGCTGGCCGAGGATGCGGGCGGTCGACCACAGATCGTGCACCTGAAGGCGTTCAATCCGGGGGATGACCATTACGGGCTTGGCTGCCTGGGCGCGGCATCGGGTGCGATTGCGATCCACAATGCGGCGTCGCGGTGGAACAAGGCGCTGCTCGACAATGCGGCCCGGCCGTCGGGGGCGCTGGTATATGAACCCGGCGACGGATCGCCCATGTCGCGCGAACAGTTCGATCGGCTGCGCGCCGAAATGGAGGCGAGCTTTTCCGGCAGCGGCAATGCCGGGCGGCCGATGCTGCTGGAGGGCGGCTTGCGCTGGCAGGCGCTGAGCCTGTCGCCCGCCGACATGGATTTTGCCGCGACCAAGGGAGCGGCCGCGCGCGAGATTGCGACCGCATTCGGCGTGCCGCCGATGCTGCTCGGCCTGCCGGGCGATGCAACCTATGCCAATTATGTCGAGGCGAACCGCGCGCTGTGGCGCCTGGCGATCCTGCCGCTGGCGGAGACGATCTTTGCTGGCCTCGCGCAGGGCATCGCCGGCTGGTTCCCGGGGGCGGCGATCAGCATCGACCTCGACCGCGTGACCGCGCTGGCGGAGGACCGCGAACGACTGTGGCGGCAAGTGTCCGCGGCTGAATTTCTGACGCTGGAGGAGAAGCGAGCCATGGTGGGATTGACATGAGTGCGCCGATGATCGCCCCGATGACGGATGGCGCAGTGCTGGTGCACCTAGTGACGCAGGCGCAGGAACAGGGCGCTGACCTGTCCACGCTGCGCGCGATTGTGGAGGAATCGGGTGAACTGGGCGCCACCCGCGCACTGGTGCGGATGGGGCTGGATGATGCGGGTGCGGGGCGTGACCTGGGCGAGCTGCGCGAGCTGTTGGCGGCGTGGCGCGATGCCAAGGCGTCGCTGTGGAAAACCGGGCTGGCCTGGGTCGTCCGCTTGCTGGGAGCGGTCGGCATTGGCGCGATTGCGGTGGAGCAGGGGCTGGGGGGCTGGGGCAAATGACCGGCCATCAGCCCGCCTACGCGCCCACCCCCATACCCGCTCGCAAGCGGGAGGGGGGATTACGGTTTGCGGGCTATGCGGCGGTGTTCGACGCGGTCGACCGGGGCGGGGATGTGGTGCGTGCCGGGGCGTTTGGCCGATTGGCGGGGGCCGTGCCGCTGCTGTGGCAGCATCGCGGCGCGCCGGTGGGCGTGATCGAGCAGCTGGCCGAGGACGCGCGCGGACTGCGGGTGATCGGCCGTATCGATGATGCGCGGCTGGCCCGGCTGGTGCGCGGCGGCGGGGTGAAGGGCCTGTCATTCGGCTACCGGGTGAGGGGCGCGCGAACGGGATCGTCACAGGGCCGGGTGCGCGAGCTGACCGCGCTTGACCTGATCGAGGTGAGCCTGGTCGCGCAACCGATGCAGCCACTGGCACGGGTGCATGCGCTGGCGGGATAGGGGCGAGGGCGCGACCGAATTAGCCGCGTAAAATCTGAATCGTCCTTGCGAGCGTAGCGAAGCAATCCAGCCTCATCACGCGCGGCGTGCCGGATTGCTTCGCTGCGCTCGCAATGACGGAAGTGATGCAGAATCAACCCGCGATGCTCTATCGCCAATCGGCGCGGCATTGGGTGCCGCCGCTTCATCATCGTTTGAATGATTCCCCTCCTCGAGATGATCTCGGGGAGGTTTTTTGTGTTGGGAGAATGACATGACTGACGTAATTCGTGATGCGCTTGAGGCGAGTTTTGACGGTATCGACATGCCCGGCGCGGTGGTGCGGCCGGTACTGAGCGGGGCGCGGGAGCCATCTGGGGCGGCGTTCGACACGTTCCTTCGATCGGGCGCGAGCGTGGAGATGAAGGCGTTTACCGGGGCGACCGGCGACGCGGGTGGCTTTGCAGTGCCGCGTGAGATTGACGCCGTGATCGATGCCACGCTGAAAAGCATCTCCCCCATTCGCGCCATCGCCAATGTGGTGAAGGTGGGTTCTGCCGGCTATCGCAAGCTGATCACCACGGGCGGCACCCCGTCTGGCTGGGCGGCCGAAACCGGCGCGCGGGCCGAAACCGGCACATCGACCTTTGTCGAAATCGCGCCGCCGATGGGTGAGTTGTTCGCCAATCCCAGCGCGAGCCAGGCGATGCTGGACGATGCGCAGTTCGATGTTGAGGCTTGGCTGGCGGGTGAAATCGCGATGGAATTTGCCAAGGCCGAAGGGGCGGCTTTCGTGAATGGCAGCGGCACCAACCGGCCCCGGGGTTTCCTGCAGGCCCCCACGGCGGCGACGGCGGACGGCATTCGCGCATTCGGCACATTGCAATATGTGGCCAGCGGGGCGGCGGGCGATTTTGCGGCGAACCCGCAGGACCGGCTGATCGATCTGGTGCAGACGTTGCGGGGTCCCTATCGGCAGGGCGCAAGCTTTGTGATGAATTCCAGCACGCTGGCCCGCATCCGTAAGTTCAAGACAAGCGATGGCGCGTTCCTGTGGGCACCCAGCCTGGCGGCGGGCCAGCCGGCGACGTTGCTCGGCTATCCGGTGATCGAGGCGGATGACATGCCCGATATTGCGGCGAACAGCCTGTCGATCGCGTTCGGGGATTTCCGCAGCGGCTATATCATCGCCGAACGCACCGAAACCGCGATCCTGCGTGATCCCTATTCGAACAAGCCGTTCGTCAATTTCTACGCGACCAAGCGGATCGGCGGGTGCGTCAGCAATTCCGAAGCGATCAAGCTGATGCGGTTCGCCGCGTCGTAACCGCGCGCCCCGGCGGCACTGGCCCTGTTGGTCGGTGCCGCCGCCTTTTTCCTGACGATAGAGGAGCGAGACTTCCATGCCCGATGCATTTTCAGCGACTGCGGATCAGGTTTCCGCCCCCGCCCGGCGCGCGCTGGCGATCACCCCGAACGACAGCAACCCGCTGGCCGATATTCCCAAGGCGCTGTTCATCGGCACCGCCGGCAATGTGACGATGCGCGGCGTTGACGGCGCGGCGGACCAGCTGTGGAAGAATGTGCCGGCCGGGGCGATCCTGCCGTTTCGCGCGCAATTTATCCGCGCGACGGGCACCACCGCTGCCGACATTCTGGCGCTGTACTGATGTTTGTCGGATCGGACGTCAGCCTGATCGGGCTGGCGGCGCGGGGCGCGCGGGCGAGCGCCGGGTTTTCGTTCATGGCGGGCGCGCTGCCCGCCGGGGCGACGCTGACCCGCGCGAGCCCGGCGATGCGCCATAACGCCAGCGGGGTGCTGGAAAGCGTGGCGGTGGATGCGGCGCGGTTTGACCATGATCCCGGCACGCTGGCGCTACGCGGCCTGCTGATCGAACCCGCCCGCACCAATGCCGTCCGATCGTCGCAGGGCTTTAACGGATCGGAATGGACGCGGCGCGGCAGTTTTTCAGCGACCGACAATGCGCTGGCGGCACCCGATGGCACGACAACGGGATCGTCATGGTCTGGCGTATCGGGCGGATCGGCGGGTGATATTTTCGAAACGGCGTTCGGTGCTGGCGGGCGCTATCCCGGTGCCACGATCTGCGCGCCATCCTTCTGGATCATGCGGGTTTCGGGCGCGGGCAGTTTGACGGTGCAGAACGCGTTGAACGGCACCGCTGGCGGGGCTTTTTCCGTCAACCTGGCGATGCTGGCGGCATCAGTGTGGACGCGCGTTTTTGCAGGCCATCCGGCGGTGACGACGACCAGTCCGTTCGTCACGACGGCGGCGGGTGCGCTGGGAATCCAGTTCTTCTGCCCGGCAGGCGCGCCGATCAGCGCGCATCTGTGGGGGGTGCAGGTGGAAGCGGGGGCTGCCCCGTCCAGCTATGTGCCGACGACCACCGCCGGGGCAACGCGCGGGGCCGATGCGCTGATGCTGAACTGGGCCGCCAAGGGCGTGGCCGATGGCGCCCATGTGATGCGCTACGGCTTTGACGATGGCACGTCGCAGGACGTGGCGACGATGGTGGCGGGCGGCACATCAACGGTGCCGACCACGCTGAACCGGCCCTGGATCAGATCCGTCGACCGGGTGTGACCCGCAGGCACGCTGAAACAAGCAAAGGAACATAATGATGGACAATGGTGAACCCGGCAGCGTGCTGCTTGGGCCGGATGACCGTGCCGATGCGGTGGCGGCGGTAAAGGCGATGCTGCGGATTGCGAGCAGCGATGATGAGGTGCTGATCGCGGCGCTGGTGGAAACCGCGCTGGGGCTGGCGGAGCAGTTTTTGGGGCAGGTGCTGATCGCGCGGACGGTGCGATCAGTGCTGCCCGCGTTGCCCGGATGGCAGCGCCTGCCCGCCGGGCCCGTGCAGGCGATCACGCAGGTGGCGGCGGTGATGCCGGATGGCGCGCCGACGGTGCTGCCCGTGGCCGCCTATGCGATTGATATCGATGCGCGCGGCGATGGCTGGGTGCGGCTGGTGGATGCAGGCGGTGCGGCGCAGCTGCGCGTGACGAGCACCGCCGGGCGGGCCGATAACTGGGCGGGCATCCCGGCGCCGTTGCGGCAGGGTGCGGTGCTGCTGGCGGCGTATCTGTTCAGCGAGCGCGATACGAGCCGGCCCCCGCCTGCGGCGATCACGGCGCTCTGGCGACCCTTTCGCGGGCTGGTGCTGGCGCAAGCGGTGCACGCATGAGCCGCATTGAGGATCGCGCCAAGGCGATCGCCAAAGCCGCCCGGGATGCCGCGATTGCGCGCGGGGTGGAGGAGATCAGCACGGCGATCGCCGATGATCTGCCCGAAGTCGTCGTGAAAGCGGCGGAGGACGGGATTGAGCTGCGCGGCCGCGGGCTGGTGCGGCGGCTGGCGCGCGATGCCCGGCTGCGCTGGATCGGGCGGTTGCTGCGATGAGCGCGGCGGCGCTTTTCCACACAGCCATGATCGCCGCGCTGCGCGACGACCCGGCGTTCGGCGGGGTACTGAACGGGGTGTTCGAA
>JBBQDD010000183.1:0-5451 GCA_038319335.1 Sphingomonadales bacterium | reverse complement strand
CGAGCTGCATTTGCATATCGAGGGCAGCCTTGAGCCCGAGATGATGGTGGCGCTTGCCCGCCGCAACCGGTTGGCGATCCCCTTCGCGACGGTGGAGGATGTGCGCGCCGCCTATGATTTTTCGCGGCTGCAGGATTTCCTGGATATCTATTATGCGGGCGCCGACGTGCTGCGCACCGAACAGGATTTTCACGATCTAGCGCTTGCCTATTTCGATCGCGCGGCGGCGGACGGGGTGGTGCACGCGGAGATTTTCTTCGATCCGCAAACCCATACCGATCGTGGCATCCCGTTTCAGGTGGTGGCAGACGGGCTGCTAGCCGGCATGGCAGCGGCAGAGGCGAAGCACGGGCTGACGGCGCAATTGATCCTGTGCTTCCTGCGCCATCTGGATGAGGATGCCGCCTTTGCGACGCTGAAGGCCGCCGAGCCCTGGCTTGAACGAATCATGGGCGTCGGCCTTGATTCGTCGGAGGTGGGCCACCCGCCCGAAAAATTTGCCCGCGTGTTCGCCGCGGCGGGCGCCCTGGGGCTGAAGCGCGTCGCGCATGCTGGCGAGGAGGGCCCGCCGGACTATGTGTGGCAGGCGCTTGATCTGCTGGCGATCGACCGGCTTGATCATGGCAACCGCGCGCTGGAGGATCCGGTGCTGACGGCACGGCTGGCGCGCACGGGCATGACGCTGACGGTGTGTCCGCTATCAAACCTGAAGCTGTGCGTGGTGCCGGATATGGCCGTCCACCCGATTGATGCGATGCTGCGGGCTGGGCTTCGCGCAACCATCAATTCTGACGATCCGGCCTATTTCGGCGGGTATATCGCCGATAATTACCGCGCGGCGGCGGCTGGGCGGGCCTTGTCGCGCGCTGATCTGGTGATGCTGGCGCGCCATTCCTTCCTGGGGTCGTTCCTGCCCGATCATGCCGCAGCAGCGCATCTGGCCCGGCTTGATGCCTATGCGGCGGCGCAGTGATGCCCATCTTCACGCCAATCCCGCAGCAACAATTCGTCGATCAGGTCATGGCACTCGCCGCGCGCATTGCCGCCGATGATTGGGTACCGTCTTACCTAATCGGCATCGGGCGCGGTGGCCTGGTGCCGGCGACTTTCCTCAGCCACGCATGCGGGCTCCCGATGCTGTCAGTGGATTATTCGAGCAAGGTGGAGGAATTTGCGGGGGCCGCCCTCAACAAGCTGGCCGCGCGGACCCGGGGCGGTGACCGGCTGCTGTTCGTTGACGATATCAACGACACCGGCGGCACGATTGGCCGGTTGCGGTCCATTCTGGCGGAACAGGGCGCTGTGCCGGGCAGCATTCGCTTTGCCACGCTGATTGACAATATCCGGTCGGCGGAGCGGGTGGAATATCATGCCGAAACCATCGATCGGCAGGTAACCAAGGACTGGTTCGTGTTCCCGTGGGAAGCCGTGGCGCCGCAGGAAACGCTGGCTGATGACGCCGCCGCCGTGCCGGCGCGAACCTCCTGATCAGCCCTGCGCGTCGGCCAATTCGGCCAGTGCGCGCTCCAGCGCGTCCATGGTGAAGGGCTTGGGCAGCACCGGGCGATCCAGGAACCGCCCGTCAAATCCGGTGCCGCTGCCGCCGCTGGCGAACACGAACGGCACGCCCGCCGCCGCCAGCGCGTCCGCAATCGCATCGCTGGTTTCGCCGCCCGCCAGGTTGACGTCCAGGATCGCCGCGTCGATTCCGCCAAGCGCCACCGCCGCCAGCCCATCGGCAACGCAATCGACCGGCCCCACCATGCGCTTGCCCAGCATGTCGAGAAAATCTTCGATCATCATCGCAATCAGGGGTTCGTCTTCGACGACAAGAATGGCGTTCAGAGGCATAAGCGGCGCTTAAAGCCTAGTTATGCCGCCGCGCCAAGCATCATTTGGCGGCCAGCACGTCCCGCGCCGCCGCGGCGAGTTGCTGGACGGAGAACGGCTTGGCCAGGAAGGCGACGTTATCAAGGTCGATCGATTTGCGCAGCTGTTCCTCCGCGTAGCCGGACATGAACAGGATCGGCAGATCTGGATAGCGCTGGCGCGCGTGGCGCACCATCGTCGGCCCATCCATCATCGGCATCATCACATCGGAGATCAGCAGATCGGGCCGGGGGTGATTTTCCAGCAGTTCCAGTGCCGCCTCGCCATGTTCGGCGGTCAGCACGGTATAGCCCTGCCGGGTCAATGCCCGTTCTGCCACGGCGCGCACCATGTCCTCATCCTCGACCAGCAGGATCGTGCCGCTGCCCCACAACTCGCCGGGGCGGGCCTTGGGCGGCGCTGCGACGGCCTTTGCCGGGGCGGTCGCGGTGTGGACGGGCAGGTAAATGGTGAAAACCGTCCCCTGCCCCGGCCCGGGCGTATTTTTCGATTCGGCAAAGATATAGCCGCCCGATTGCTTGACGATGCCGTACACGGTCGACAGCCCCAGCCCCGTGCCCTTGCCAACTTCCTTGGTGGTGAAGAACGGTTCGAAAATCTTGGAGAGAATTTCAGGCGGAATGCCTGTGCCGGTGTCAGACACTTTCAGCGCGGTGTAATCAGCGACCGGCAAGATTTCGGAATCCATCGCGCGCACATCCGCGGCAGTCACGGTCAGCGTCTGGATGGTCAGCGTGCCCCCGCCGCGCCCGTTCTTGCCCAGCATCGCATCGCGCGCGTTGACGGCCAGGTTCATCACCACCTGTTCCAGCTGCCCGGGATCAGCGCGCACCGGCCCCAGATTGCGGCCATGCGTGACCGTCAGCGTCACGGTTTCACCCAGCAGGCGCTTCAGCAGGTTCGATACTTCGGAAATCACATCGGGCAGCTGCAGGATTTGCGGGCGCAGCGTCTGCTGGCGCGAAAAGGCGAGCAATTGCCGGGTCAGGCTCGCGGCGCGGTTCGAATTGGCCTGGATCTGCTGGATATCGTCATAATCGCTGTCGCCGGGCGAATGGCGCATCAGCATCAGGTCACAGTGCCCAATGATCGCGGTCAGGATGTTGTTGAAATCATGCGCAACCCCGCCTGCCAGCTGGCCCACCGCCTGCATCTTGGTGGCCTGCGCCACTTCGCGCTTCAGGCGGCTTTCCTCGCTATTGTCCTTCAAGCTCAGCAACACCGCCGCCTCGCCCAGCCCGCGCGCACCGGCGATGGAAAGCGCTACCGGCTCATCGGGCCGGTCACGGAGCCGCACCGCCATGTCGGCACTGTGCGTCGCGCCGCCTGCAAAGCGGCGCACGGCATCGGCCACTGCCGCCTTGTCCTCCCGGACCACCAGATCACCCGGGTAAAGCGGCGGGGCGGCGGGGTCGACATCGGCGGCGCGCACGAACGCGTCGTTCATCTGCAGGAACCGGCCCTCCCGGTCGATCAGCGCGATCCCGAACGGCATCAGCGATACCAGGCTGCGGATATGGGCCGATGCGCCAGCGCCCATCGCCGGGCCAGCCGGTTCCTCCTCGTCGAGCAGCGCGACCAGCAGCGGCGCATCATCCCCCTCGATAAACGGGATTTGCACCACCCGCAGCGGCGTGCCGGCCAGCCCTTCGCGTTCGAAGCGCACCATGCCCTGCCCGTCCGTCACCAGGAAACCCGCGAAATCCCGCCCGGCGATCGCCCCTTCCTCATGCCCCATCGCCCGCACCCGGAACACGCGGTTGGCAGCGCGAATGCGGCCCTCTGCTGTGATCAGCGCCGCCATGATGCCGCTGGCGGCCAGCCGGTTACCGATCGGCCCGGCGATCATCCCCTCCAGCGTTGTCGCCAGATCAGCGCCCTGCGCCCCTGCAAACCGCCACACGAGCATATCGTCAGCCGCCCCGGCACGCTCGATGTGCGCACCAATCGGCCCGGCATCGATCATCAACCGATCGACCTGCGCGGTGCCGTCGCGCCAGGCAGCACGCCCCGCCGTTGCCAAAGTCGCAATGCCAGCCTCGCCAATCGGCAGATTGGGCGGCGTGGGATAGCCATTGAACACTGCCTGATAGCGATCATTCGCACAGATCAGCCTGCCCGCCCGATCCGTAACCGCCACGGCATCGGCACTGGCCCCGGCCAGCGCACGCGCGACCGACCAGTCAATATCCGGCTCGGACGCCGCCGCCGGCGCAAACGCCGATCGCACCAGCGGCACTGCGCCCGCAACCACGATCGCCGCTGCCACAAAGCCTGCCGCAAAAACCGTATCGCCAATCACGCCAAGGATGACGAGCGCTGCCGCCACCCCGGCGCCGATCGCAATCAGCGCCGGCGAGAGCAGTGATCGTGTCGTCGGGGTGGAAGCGGGTGAGATACTGGCCATGGCCCTCTCTTTGGCGCGCCCCGCATCACCGTCAAGCGGCTAGCCGGGTCGCCCGCCGAACCGGCTTACCAGATGCGCACGCGGTTTTCGGGTTTCAGCACCAGCGCCTGCCCGTCCTTGGGCGCGAATGCCGCGTACCAGGGATCAAGGTTGCGGACGATCCACGCACGCTGTTCGCCCGGTGCATGCGGATCGGTCAGCAGGCGGTTCCGCAAATCAGCCTCGCGGTGCTTGCGACGCCACACCTGCGCCCAGCCGAGGTAGAAGCGCTGATCGCCGGTTATCCCGTCAATCACCGGGGCGTCCTTGCCGCCCAGCGATGCGTGATAGGCATCATAGGCCGATGCAAGCCCGGCCAGATCGGCGGTATTTTCGCCCAGCGTCAGGCCGCCCTTCACATGGAAACCGGGCAGCGGTTCATAGCTGTCATATTGCGCCACCAGCTTTGCCGTGCGCGCCTTGAACGCCGCAATATCGGCATCGGTCCACCATTGGGTCAGCTTGCCCGTCGCATCATATTTCGATCCCTGATCGTCGAAATGATGGCTCATTTCATGGCCGATCACGGCGCCAATGCCGCCATAGTTCACCGCTGGATCAGCCTTGGGATCAAAGAATGGCGGCTGCAGAATCGCCGCGGGAAACGTAATCGCGACCAGCGTGGGGTTTGCCTGCGCATTCACCGTCATCGGGGCCAGGCCCCATTCCCAGCGATAGATTGGCTTGCCAAGCTTTTCGGTGTTGTACTGCTGCTGCCAGCGGTTCGCGCGCAGCTTGTTGCCGAACGCGTCGCCCGCGACGATCGTCAGCGCAGAATAATCCCGCCATTTGTCGGGATAGCCGATCCGCTGGGTGAAGGCGGCCAGCTTGGCATGCGCCTTCACTTTGGTTTCGGGCGACATCCATTCCAGATTGTCGAGCCGAACGTTCATCGCCGCGATGACGTTCTTGACGAGCAGATCGACCGCCGCCTTGGTCGCGGGCGGGAAGTAGCGCGCGACATAGATTTTGGAGACATCATCGGTGATCGCCGCCGACGTCCAGTTCACCGCGCGCTTCCACCGGGCCGATTGCTCTGGCGTGCCGCGCAGCGCGGTGCCCGAAAAGGCGAAATTGGCGGCATCAAAGCGTTGGGGCAGCACATCGGCAAACCC
>JBBQDD010000182.1:0-5453 GCA_038319335.1 Sphingomonadales bacterium | reverse complement strand
GCGCCGTTCGCGCGTTGCCATTTCAGACAGATAGGTGGCACTCGCGCCATATTCGCCGCCGACGGACAGCCCTTGCAGCATCCGCGCGAGGATCAGCAGCGCAGGGGCCAAAATGCCCGCCTGAGCATAGGTGGGGGCAACCGCGATCATCAGCGATCCGCCGCACATCAGCCCCACCGATACGGCCAGCCCCGCCTTGCGGCCATGCCTGTCGGCATAGCTGCCCATCACCCACGCACCGATTGGCCGCATCAAAAAGCCGACCGCGAAAATCGCTGCCGCACTTAGCAACTGGGCGGTCTGGTCGCTTTTCGGGAAGAAGCTGGGCGCGAAATAGATCCTCACCACCGAAAACGCGTACCAATCAAACCATTCGACCAGATTGCCCGCTGATCCGCCGATAATCGCCTTGATACGTTTGCCGTTCATTATGCCTCCACCCGATTCAACCTTGCCCAAGCATGGGACGAAGGGAAGCGCTTTATCGCTCCGGGGGCGTGATGCGTGGTTGAGCGGGCGGGCTGCTTCGCCCATAGGTGGGGCATGGCATTGGCAAACAAACTTGTTCTATTGGCGATTGTGAGTGCTGCGGCCAGCACCGTTGCCGCGCAGGTGCCACGCTACACGCCAGCGCCGCCGCGCGCTGCCATGCCAAGCCCGACGCCCAGCCCCACGCCCACGCCGCAAACTGGCCCCGCGCCGTTTTCGCCAAGGGCGCAGGCGTTGCTGCCTGCGCCGTACCGGGCAGTGGTGCCCGCCCCGTTGCCAGCGCCCTCCCCAGCACCGGTGCCTGCGCCGATGCCCGCGCCGATCATCGCTCCGGCGACCCCAATATCCCCGGCCCTATCTTCAACCCCAGCATATCGCAGCGACTGGCGTGATTGGCCGCTGACGCCTGGCACCTGGGTGTACCGGCAGGATGCGCGGGGCAGCATCGCGTTGTTCGGGCTGCCGGGTGCCGATGCCCAATTCACCATCCGGTGTGATCGGATCGCCGGCCAGATCTATGTGTCGCGCAAAGGGGCCGCACCCGGCAACGCGCCCGCCACGTTCCGCACGTCAAGCACGCTGCGCACGCTGGCCATGCAGCCCACCGGCGGGACGCCCGCCTATATGGCGCTGACGTTGTTCCCGCGCGATCCGCTGCTCGATGCGATCGGCTATAGCCGCGGGCGGTTCGTGATCGAACAGGCGACCATGCCCGTGCTGGTGATCCCGGCTTGGGCAGAGGTGCTGCGCGTCAGCGAGGATTGCCGCCCGTGAACCGGCGCTGGCTGGCGGTGCTGGTCGCGCTCGCCGGTTGCGCGCCGACCGCACCACAGATCGACAACGCCGCGACTACCGACAATATGGCCGTCACTATTCCCGGGCCGGACAGCGCGATTGGTGCGGGCAGCCTGCCCACGCCAGAGCTTGACGGCGTGGCCGCCACCGCAGGGCACTGGCGAATCGATGTCAACCCGGCAGGCGACGCTGCGGTGTTTCGGGACCGCGCCGGGCAGTTGGTGTTCGGCATGCGGTGCGCCCGGGCGGGGCGGCGGTGGCTATTCGTAATGGGCGCAGCCGCTGGCGGTGGTAGCAGCATGAAACTCATCACCGCGTCGGGCGCGGCGAGCTATCCCGTCCTGCCGCGTGCCTTTGCGCCGGGATCTATGGCGCGAACGCCCATCGACGATCCGTTCATCACCACCGCACTGGCCCAGGCAATTGGCCGGCTGGGGGTGGTGCTGGGAAGCGGCAAGGCGCTGGTGATGCCACTGGACGGGGCAGTTCGCGGCGTGATCGAAAATTGTGTGGCGCCGCAGCCAATTCAGCCTGCCGAGCACAGTCCCCTTGAATCGCTCAAAACAAAATAAATTACAAGACTTGTAGTTGCCCAACACATGATTCAAACATGAGTCGTGCCCAGGCAGGGCACGCCGTTTCAACTAGCGAAAGGAGGTGATCCGATGTCTCATGGTTCAGCAAAGGGGTCGGTTCAGTTCGTTCGGGGGATGCGGCGCTGATCCGCCGGGCCTGACGGGGGGCATTCTCCCCCAGTCAACGTACAGGCCCACAGGATTGGCGGTTCGCATGGTCTCCCGGGCTGGAGCTTCCGGCCGCTGACCATGTCAGGAGGTTGCCGGGGTGGTGCATTGGCGCCCCCCGGCAGCCTCTTTTCATTTGTGGGGAGTAGCATCGCCAGCAACAGCGGTACGGTCTTCAGGGCAGGGGGCTTGCGCCCACGTGGGAGGGCGATACGCTTGGCTGATATTTCAAGGGGAAATTCATGCGCGCTCTTACGGCTTTGCTCCTGCTCACTTCGGCCATCCCTGCAATGGCGCAAACCGGCCCCAAGGTTGAAGAAGCCTCTATCGCCGATCTGAAGGCGATGATCGCCAGCGGCGCGGCCTCTAGCGAGACGATAACCCAGGCGTATCTGGCGCGGATTGCCGCGATGGATCGCGTGGGCCCCATGCTACGCTCTGTCATCGCTACCAACCCCGATGCAATGGCACAGGCGCGCGCTGCGGATGCGCGGCGCAAGGCGGGCAAGGCGCTCGGGCCGCTCGACGGGATTCCGGTGTTGGTGAAGGACAATATCGAAACGAAGGATCCGGTCGCCACGACCGCGGGCAGCCTTGCACTGAAGGACAATATCACGCTGCGGGATGCGCCAATGGTGGCCGCCTTGCGCAAAGGGGGGGCCGTGATACTGGGCAAGACCAACTTGTCCGAATGGGCTAATATCCGCTCGAACAATTCGATCAGCGGCTGGAGCGCAATCGGCGGGCAGGTCCGCAATCCCTATGCGCTTGATCGCACGCCCTGCGGATCATCCAGCGGCACCGGCGCGTCGATTGCGGCCAGCTTTGCCGCGGTGGGCATCGGGACGGAAACGGATGGATCGGTCGTCTGCCCTTCGTCGATAAACGGCCTGGTCGGGCTGAAGCCGACGATCGGGCTGGTCAGTCGCACGCATGTCGTGCCGATCAGCCATAGCCAGGATACGCCGGGGCCCATGGCGCGCAGCGTTACCGATGCCGCGATCCTGTTTTCACAGATGATCGCCAGCGACCCCGCCGATGCGGTGACCAAAGACGCCGAAAAGTATAAGCGCGATTACGCCGCCGGGCTGGCGGGCGCGACGCTGAAAGGCGTGCGGATCGCGGTGGTGCGCCCACAAATGGGTGCTGATCTCGCCAAGGCATTCGATGCGGCGCTCGCGGTGCTGAAGGCGCAGGGCGCGGTGCTGGTCGATGTGGAGATGCCCAAGCTCGACGGGCTGGGCGCGGCGGAATTTGCGGTGCTGCTCAGCGAGTTGAAAGGTGATCTCAACGCCTATCTCGCCACCACCCCGGCGGCAGTGAAAACGCGGACGTTGAAGGATGTGATTGCGTTCAACACGGCGAACGCGACGACCGAAATGCCGTTCTTCGCGCAGGAGACTTTCGAGGCGGCTGAAAAAACGCCCGGGCTGGACGATGCCGAATATCTGGGCGCACGCGCCAAATCAAAGCGGCTGGCAGGGGTGGAGGGCATTGATGCGATCCTCGCCAAGGCCAATGCGCAAATCCTGGTGGAGCCAAGCTACGGCCCCGGCTGGCTGATCGACGGCGTTTATGGCGACCAATATAATGGCCCTTCATCGAGCGAATTGCCGGCAGTGGCGGGCTACCCCAACCTCACCGTACCGATGGGGCTGGTGCGCGGGCTGCCTGTGGGGCTGTCGTTTATCGGAACGGCGTATAGCGAGGGCAAGCTGCTGGGGGCAGGCTATGTCTACGAACAGGCAAGCAAGGCCCGCGTCGCGCCGCGATATCTGCCAACCGCCGATGTGGGGCCGGGCATGGATGGGGCGCGCTAGGAGGGGCAAGTGGGGGCATGCGGGTGCCGCCGCTACTTGTCGTCGATCTCCAGCAACTCCACCCGCACCCGGGTGGCGCGCAGTGACAGCCGCACTTCGATCATGAACATCACAAGGCCACTCACCAACAACCCGGTCGCCAGGATGAAGATCAGCGCCACGATCGTGCCGATCCGCAAATTGGTGAGTTCCGCGACGAACAGCAGCGCAACCACGGTACAGATCGCCACGGCGCTGCTGACGCACAGGAACAATGCGGCGTTGATCACCGACATCCGCCGATCGAGCTGACGCAATTCCCACACGTGCCGATCATGTTCGGCACCGCTGCTGCTGGGATGCAGCTTTTCCAGCGTGCGGGACCGGTCAATCACCCGCGACAACCTGCCCGCGATCACGTTCAGCACCGCACCAATCCCGGCGAGCAGGAACACCGGCGCGACGGACAGCTGAATCGCCTGTGCGATCGTGGAAACGGCCGGGGTGAACTGCATGGCCCTACCTGCAAGCGCGGAGCAGGCGCGGTCAAGCGCCAACGGGTTGGTAACGACTTTGCGGCTATTTTCGCTCCATGACCAAGCCGACGCTGCTCGCTGATTTCGCGCGCCTGCCGCCGATCATGGCGGCGCTGGCGGTGGACGGCTTGTCATCGTCGATTGACAGCGTGGCGGCGGCGGCCCCCGAAAGCCATAAATTCCTGCGCTATCATTGGTTCGCGGCGGCGTTGTCGGCCTATGGCGGGCAGGCGCGGACGCTGCTGGTCGAAGCTGATCGGGTTCCGCTGATCGCGCTGCCGATCGTTTCGGTGGGGCCGCGATGGGCGCGGCTGGCGGCGGTGCCAGGCGGATATTGGCCATTCCGCAGCTTCCCCAGCGCGATCGGCGTGTCGGATGCCGCGTTCGGTGTGCTGGCGGGGGCACTCGCCCGTCAGGTGAACGCGCTGCGGATCGGCCCGGTATATGACGGCGATCCGTCGGCGAGCGCGCTGATCGCTGCGGCACGGGCACAGGGCTGGGCCGTGATGGACCGGTTTGTGGCCGACAGCTATCTGCTCGACATGGCGGCGGCGGCGGGCGGCGGCTGGCCGCGCAACTCAACGCTGCGCAAGAACCGGTTTCACGAAAAGCATCTGGCGGAATATGGCGCGCTCGACTGGCGGTTTCTGGATGGCGCAGCGCTGAAGGCGGGCGGGTTCAATGCGCTGGCGTCGATCGAACAGAAAAGCTGGATCGCGGCGCGCACCGATGGTCATGATGCCAAATTCACGCCCACCGGCCACGGCGCGTTCTGGCGTGCGCTGGCCGATGATCCGGTGCTCGCCCAAATGATGCACGCGGCCTTGCTTTGCGTTGGCGGGGTGCCGGCCGCGTTTTCGTTCGATATCGATGCCGGGCCGCTGAAATACGCGGTCGCCAACAGCTATGACCCTGGCTTTGGCAAACACTCGCCCGGCAAATTGCTCTATTATCGCAACTTGGTGGAGGCGATGGCGCGCGGCATGACCCGCGTCGATTGGGGTGCGGGCGACAGCGGGTACAAGCGCGTGATCGGTGCGACCAAAGGCCCTGCGATCCGCGATTGGCTGCTGGTCAGGCCGGGCCTGCCC
>JBBQDD010000181.1:0-5483 GCA_038319335.1 Sphingomonadales bacterium | reverse complement strand
AG
Source organism: Sphingomonadales bacterium (assembly GCA_038319335.1). Classification (GTDB taxonomy): domain Bacteria; phylum Pseudomonadota; class Alphaproteobacteria; order Sphingomonadales; family Sphingomonadaceae; genus Sphingomonas. Next base: position 5,481 of record JBBQDD010000181.1, on the reverse strand, counting down.
TGGCAGTCATGTGGCTGGCGACAACATAGATACGAACCGCAAGGGCAAGCGAATGGCAACGGTGAGCGAAGCGATTCCAACGGGTGAAACGCCGGGGTCTTCCCATGACGAAGAGCCGCGCCGCCGCGATTTTCTGAGCATTGCTGCGCTGTCCTTTGGTGGCGTGGGCGTGGTTGCCGTGCTGGTACCGCTAGTCAACCAGATGAACCCTTCGGCGGATGTTCTCGCTGAATCATCAACGGATATTGATTTGTCGCAGATACTGCCCGGCCAGGCAGTGAAGACTGAATTTCGTAAACAGCCGCTGTTCGTGCGCAACCTGACGCCGGTAGAAATCGCTTCGGCAGACGCGGTTCCCGTGGCTGGCCTGCGCGATCCCGAAACGCTGACGCAGCGCACGAAGGAAGGCCACAAGAACTGGCTGATCACTTTGGGTGTGTGCACCCATCTGGGCTGCGTGCCACTGGGTGCGGGCGAAGGCGAAGTGAAGGGTGAGTTTGGCGGCTATTTCTGCCCGTGCCATGGATCGGTTTACGATACCGCCGCACGCATCCGCAAAGGCCCGGCCCCCAAAAATCTGGCCGTGCCGGACTATAAATTTACATCAGACACCACTGTAACGGTCGGTTGAGGTCAGCATCATGAGCTTCCCCTGGGCAAATCACTACGAGCCGAAGGCACCAATCATGAAGTGGGTGGACGATCGTCTGCCGCTGCCGCGATTTGTGTATAACGCGGTGGGTGCCGGTTATCCGGTGCCGCGCAACCTCAACTATTTCTGGAATTTCGGCGTGCTGGCCGGTGTGGCGCTGGTGCTGCAGATCGTGACCGGCATCGTGCTGGCGATGCATTTCGCGGCCAATGGCGCGATCGCGTTCAACTCGGTCGAACACATCATGCGCGACGTGAATTCGGGTTGGATGGTGCGTTACGCCCATGCCAATGGCGCATCGATGTTCCTGGCGGTGGTGTACATCCATATCGGCCGCGGGCTGTATTACGGATCGTACAAGGCCCCGCGCGAGATGATCTGGCTGCTCGGCGTGGTCATCTTCCTGCTGATGATGGCAACCGCATTCATGGGCTATGTGCTGCCATGGGGGCAGATGAGCTTCTGGGGTGCGCAGGTGATTACCGGCTTCTTCTCGGCGATCCCGATCGTTGGTGAATCGATCCGCATCTGGCTGCTGGGCGGTTTCGCGCCGGGCGATGCGACGCTGAACCGGTTCTTCTCGCTGCATTATCTGCTGCCGTTCGTCACGCTGGGCGTCATCATCCTGCACGTCTGGGCGCTGCACATTCCGGGCTCGAACAACCCGACCGGTGTGGACGTGAAGGGTGAGCAGGATACCGTGCCGTTCCATCCCTATTACACCGCCAAGGATGGCTTCGGACTTGGCGTGTTCCTGACGATCTTTGCCGCGCTGATCTTTTTCGCGCCGAACCTGCTGGGCCATCCGGACAATTATATCCCGGCCAACCCGCTCTCGACGCCAGCACACATCGTGCCTGAATGGTATTTCCTGCCCTTCTACGCGATCCTGAAGTCGTTCACTGTCGATCTCATCCTGCCTGCCAAGCTGTGGGGCGTGCTCGCGATGTTCGGCTCGATCCTGCTGCTGTTCTTCCTGCCATGGCTGGATTCATCGCCCGTGCGCTCGGCCAATTACCGGCCGACCTACCGCATTTTCCTGGTGATCCTGCTCCTCGACGTGCTCGTGCTGGGCTATATCGGCGGTGCGGAGGCGAGCGGGCGCAACATCGTGATCGGCCAGATCGCCGCTGCCTATTATTTCGCGCACTTCCTCATCATCCTGCCGATCATTTCGGCAACCGAGCGTCCGCGTCCGCTGCCGAATTCGATCACGGAATCGGTGCTGGGCAAGCATGCAAAGTCGACAGGCGGCAGCTTCGGCGCCGCGGTTCCGGCTGAATAAAGGGCATCCAGACCAATGGTTCGCATCATCTCCTTCATCGTTGGCCTGGGCTTTGTCGGCGTGCTGCTGCTCAGCCTGTTCGGCAGCGTCAGCAGCCTTGTCACTGATCCAGCCCCGCCCACCGTCACGGAAGAATTCCACCGTGAGCACAAGGAAGTCGCCTTTGCCAGCGACGGCCTGATGGGCAAGTTCGATCGTGCCCAGCTGCAGCGCGGGCTTCAGGTGTACAAGGAAGTCTGCTCCGCCTGCCACTCGCTCAGCCTGGTCGCATTCCGCGACCTGACCAAGCTCGGCTATTCTGAAGCCCAGGTGAAGAAATTCGCCGCTGATTGGGCCGCAAAGGCGCAGGTGCAAGACCCGAAGACCGGTGATCGTACCGAGCGCCCCAATCTGCCAGCCGACAAATTCCCCACCGTCTATTATCCCGGTCAGGGCAACCCGCCTGATCTGTCGCTGATCACCAAGGCGCGCCACGGCGGTGCTGCCTATGTCTATTCGCTGCTGACCGGTTATTCCGAGCAGCCTGCCGCGTTGCTGAAGCACTTCCCCGACGCGAAGACGCCAGACGGGCTCTACTACAACCCGTATTTCTCGAACCTCAATATCGCGATGCCGGCACCGCTCGCTGATGGTGCGGTAACCTATAGCGACGGCACCAAGAATTCGCTCGACCAGATGTCGAAGGATGTTGCGGCTTTCCTGGTGTGGACGGCGGAGCCGGAGCTTGAGCAGCGTCATTCGACCGGGCTTGCCGTGCTTGGCTTCCTGCTGATCGGCACGATGCTGGCCTATGGTTCGTATCGCACGATCTGGCGGAACGTGAAGCATTGAGCGTTATCGCCGCCAATGATGATCTGGCGGCGCTGATCCGCACGATCCCCGACTTTCCAAAGCCGGGGATCATGTTTCGCGATATCACCACGCTGCTGCTTAATCCCAAGGGGCTGGCGATGACCGTCGAGCGCATGGTTGCTGCGGTGGATGGGCCGGTGGATTTGATCGCGGGCATTGAGGCGCGGGGGTTCCTGTTCGCCGCCGCCATGGCCGTGCCGTTGAATGCGGGCGTGCTGTTGATCCGCAAGGACGGCAAGCTGCCCGGCGCGACGATCGCGGAAGATTACGCGCTTGAATATGGCACTGACCGGATCGCGATGCATGAAGATGCGCTCGTCCCCGGTCAGCGCGTCTTGTTGGTCGATGATCTGATCGCGACCGGCGGCACAGCTCGGGCAGCAATCCGACTGCTGCGCAAGGCCGGGGCAGCGGTGACGCAGGCGCAGTTCGTGGTCGATTTGCCCGATCTTGGCGGGGCAGATGCCTTGCGATCGGACGGCATTGACGTGCACGCGCTGGTGGCATTCGGCGGGCACTGAGCAGGCTGACTCTCTCGTGACCCGTTCGTCCTGAGCGTGTCGAAGGGTTGCTGTTTGCGTCGTTCCTCAAGCAATGCGGTCCGAAGCACAAGGCAGGGCTTCGACAGCCTCAGCCCGAACGACTATGTGTTCTCATCGTTTCCAGCACCTTGCCCTACCCCTTCGGCCGGGTCGCAATCAGGCCGATGGCGATGGTCGACATCACCGCGTCGCCGTGCTGGTTCAGTATGGTGATCCGGCTGCGATAGCTGCCCATTTCGGGGCGGCTGTTTGAAGCGCGCTTATCCAGAATTTCGGTTTCGATCGACAGCGTGTCGCCGGGATAAACGGGCTTCAGCCAGCGCAATTCATCTTGCCCCGGCGAGCCGAGCCCGGCCTGCTGGTGCGTTTTGAAATTTTCGACCAGCATCGACATCATCATCGCGCAGGTGTGCCACCCACTTGCGGACAGCCGCCCGAAATGGGTTTGCGCAGCGGCTTCGTCGGACAGGTGGAACGCTTGCGGATCATAGCGCCGGGCAAAGTCCACCACCTCGTCGCGGGTGACGGCATAATGGCCGAACGCTGCCCGCATGCCGGGCTCGATATCCTCAAAATACATCATATCACCAGTTTCCCGCGCCCGCAGCCGCTTTGCAAGTGGCTATGGAGAGATACCGTTACCCTGGTCCGAACGGGGGGTGCAGCGGTCCCGCCCAAATGAAGCCGACCCTAACGCCTCCGCAACGCGGCACGGAACGGGCGGTCGTCACCGTCCAGTCCGCTTCCCGCCGGGAGCTTCAGCAGCGTGCGCAGCAGCGGGGCCACATCAACATTGTCGAACGGGGCCAGAGTGCCACTGGCACGGATCGCCGGGCCGCTGGCGATGAACAGCGCGGCCATATCGGGCACGGCGGGATCATAGCCATGCGCCCCGCCTGCGCGCAGCGGGCGATCTGGTGCTGGTGGCTTGTCGAGAATCAGCCAGCCGGTTTGCGCGACGCAGATATAGCTGGGCACGCGCGGGTTGCCGCCGAAATGCAGCGCGGCAGGAATTTTTGCCTTGGGCCAGCATTGCATATGCGCGTTAGGCAGCGCGATCGCGGCGGCAAGCGCTGCTTCCTTGCCCGGCATCGGCTCAATCCCGGCATAGGGCCCGCCTGTTACAAAACGAAAGCTGTCTGGTGCAGCGATCTGGTCGAAACGGATCACCCGGTCAGGCGATGTCGCGGCCATGCCGTGATCGGCGACGATCAGCAGGTTGGCGGGCTGGCCCAGCATCGCCAATTCGCTGCGCAACCGGCCGATTGCGGCATCGGCATCGGCGACTGCCTCGGTCGTTTTTGGACTTTCCGGGCCATTGGAATGCCCCGCCGAATCCACCGTATCAAAATACAGCGTCAGAAATTGCGGGCGGGTGGCGATTGGCCGCCGCAGCCAGTCAATCACCGCATCGACCCGCTGGCGGTTGCTCACCTCATGGCCATATTGCTGCCAGTCGCTTGGCCGTAGTCCGTCAAAGCTGACATTCGCGCCCGGCCAGAACATCGTCGCGGTGCGGATGCCGGCCTTTTCGGCGGTAATCCAAATCGGCTCGGCCTGCGTCCACCAGAACGGCTCCTCGCTTTGCATCGTGAAGACCATGCCGGGATGGGTGGCATCCTCCATCCGGTTGCCAACCACGCCGTTGCGATCAGGCCGCAGCCCAGTGACGAGGGTCCAGTGATTGGGAAAGGTGATGCTGGGAAAAGATGGCCGCATCGACGCGCTGATCCCCGCCGCCGCCAGCGCGTTCAGATTGGGCGTCACCCCGCGTGCCAGATAATCCGGCCTGAACCCGTCGATGGAGACCAGGATCGTAACCGGCGCCCGCGCCTCCACCGGCGCGGCGACGGCGGCGGGGCGGGGGGCCTCAACCGGGGGCGTGACGCACGCCTGCAGCGTGGCGGCGAGCGCGATAGCCAACAGGCGCGTAGCGATTTTCATGACGTGCCTATGGCCCCCCGGTGAGTCATTCATGTGACATCCATCCTTAGTGCCCAAGGGACAGTTTGCCGAACAGCGTATAGCTGATCGGGGCTGTGCCATAGGCAATGTCGAGCGCCGCCGGTTTCAGATAGCCGGAGACCGAAGCCCCCATTGCAAAGTTGATTGGCCCAACCAGCCTGAACCGATAGGCATAGCCACCTTCA
>JBBQDD010000180.1:0-5511 GCA_038319335.1 Sphingomonadales bacterium | reverse complement strand
GCACCAGCAGCGGCCGCATGTCATCAGCGCCCTGTTCCAGCAGGTCGCCCAGCCAGATATCCTCCAGCGGATCAACCTCTGCCACCAGCCCCTGGTGCGGCGCATCGCTTGGCACCAGCCGCGCCAGATCAGTCACCTCGGCAAAGGTGATCGGAATGACCGGCGGGATATCCAGGCTGTCGAGCGCCTCGCGCGTTGCCCATAGCTTGCGCACTACGCGTTCGGGATTGGCGAGCGCCGCGGTTACGGCATGTCGACCCCAGAAGCGCGGGCGGCCGGCGGGGGCCTGTGACGGGCGATGTCCACGTTTTGCCATTAGTCGTCGTCATCCGCTGCATAGGCATAGGGGTCTGTCACGACCGGCTTGGTCGGCAGGGGCGGCTTGGGCAGTGCCTTGTCCGCGTTGGCGGCGTTCAGCAGGAAGGATGCGAGGATCGTCGATGCCTGGCGCATATCGTCCGCCTTCAAATGATCGAACGTGTCCAGGCTGGTGTGGTGCGTGCGCGGGAAATAATCGAGCGGATCCTGAATGAACTGGAAGCCCTGCAAGCCCACTGCCTGCAAAAACACATGGTCGGTGCCGCCGGTTTTCTGGAACACCACATTGGTGGCGCCCATAGCCGAAAACGGCGCGAGCCAATCGCGGAAAATGGGCACTACCGCCGGGTTGTTTTCGGCATAGATGCCGCGCACCTTGCCCGATCCGTTATCCAGGTTGAAATAGGCGGCAAGCTCGCCGTAACCGGGCTTGGGCGTGATCGGCCAGCGGTTTGCCCAGCCGTAAAACCGGGCAAGGCCGGTCTGGGGCGGATCATTGGGGCTGCCGCGCGTCGCCAGATGCTGTTCGACATAGGCCAGGCTGCCCAGGATGCCCTGTTCCTCGCCCACCCAAAGTGCAAAGCGGATCGCGCGTTTGGGCTTCATGCCGGTGGTTTGCAGGATGCGGGCCGCCTCCATGATCATGGCGACGCCCGCGCCATTGTCCGCCGCGCCGTCCGCCGCCACCCAGCTGTCCAGATGCGCGCCAGCCATCACATAGCCCGCCTTGGGGTCTGATCCTGGAATTTCGGCGATGATGTTATACGCCTTGGTATCGCTGTCGTCATAGGCGACCCGGGTATCGATTTCGAGCGTGGGGTTCTGCCCGGCCTTCAACAGGCGCGCGAGGCGGCGATAATCCTCGGCGGCAAGTTCCACCCCGGGCACTTGCGGGGTTTCGCCCACCCCGAACAGATAGCCTTCGCCGTGCACCAGCTTTCCATCGAGCCGGGCCTGATTGGCATAGGCGACGGCACCCTCCGCCTTCAGAAACGCATCGAGCTTTTTCGCAAAATCGAGCCGTTTCAGGCGGCGATCGGCAGATTCTGGATCATAAACGGGCTGCTGGAAACTATCGAGCTTGGTCAGATCCTCGCCTGTCAGGCGGCGGAAGGGCGCGGTGCCCGGCTCGGAGCCCGTGTTCGGGCGCGTCAGAAGCACGATCTTGCCCTTCAGCTTGCCACGCCACTTATCGAAATCACGTTCCTTGCTGATCGGGGCAACGATGAGTTCCGCGGTGACCGGGCCGGGGGTGGAGGGCGTCCAGGCGATCGGAATCGCGGTCAGCTGAATGGGGCGCGGGGCGATCATCCGCACGCTGGATCGCTCGATCGACCAGCCACGCCCGAACTCAAAACCTTCCTTGTGAACGTTGGTGAGGCCCCATTCCTTGAACTTGGCCTGCGTCCAATCCTCTGCCTTGCGCATCGCGGGCGAATTGGTGAGGCGTGCGCCGATCACGTCTGACAGATGTTCGGCTGTCACCATCACCTGGCTGTGATTGGTGCCTTCATCGATAATTTTGGCCACCACGCTGCGATCAACGCTTTGCGCGGTAGCTGGGGCAATGGCGATAACGGGAAGGGCGAGCGTGGCAACGGCAAGCAGGAACGAACGGCGCATGGAACCCCCGGCAAAAGAAGCGGTAACGATGATGCACGGGTATGCGGCGCAGGCCCCGCGCGCAAGCCCGCTGCATCTGCCTTTAGGCGTTGTGGACGTTGACAGCATCGCCAGCGATGGGCATGGGCACCCCTCGCTTTTCTAGCGCCCCTGTGGACAGGTGGCCGAGTGGTTAAAGGCAGCAGACTGTAAATCTGCCCGTGCAAGCGTACGCTGGTTCGAATCCAGCCCTGTCCACCAAATCCCTTCCCCTGATTTTCGCTGCTGGCCCCGGGCCAGGGCGCCGCGTCGTTCGATGTGGGACAATGACGTCATGTTGCGACGTCATATTGGCGATTGGGTTTCACAAAACTGTCATTATAGTGTCAATCGGTTCGATGTGCAGTCGATGCCCCGGGGGCGGGGTGTTGACGGTGGAGCCGGCCTTTTTGGGGGGAGCATTTGACGCATGGGTGAAGCGGTCGGCGCGGTTGAAGATGTCGGTGGACCGGGAACGGTGACGCTGGCACCACCGGCTGACAACGCCCTTTTTGGCTGGCTGAACGACATTTTTGCCGGGTCGATCTGTGGCCTTTTGTCCGTGCTGTTCGGCATTTCCTATGCCGCGTTGATCTTTGCCGGGCCTTTGACGCCGGGGCTTTCGACTGGCCTGGCCGCGACATTCCTGACGACGGCGGTGGCGGCGTTGGTGGTGTCGCTGCGCAGTTCGCTTCCCTTCATGATCGCCGGACCCGATTCGTCGACATCGGCGGTAACGGCGGCCCTGTCCGCCGCGCTGGCGCACAAGATGATGCTGGATGGCGGCGGCGCACCACTTATTGGCCCTGCGCTGATGATCATCGCGATGGGCAGCGGGCTTTCCGGGCTTTTCCTGTGCCTGTTGGGGCTGGCGCGCGCTGGGCGGGCGATCCGCTTCATCCCCTATCCCGTGATCGGCGGATTCCTGGGGGCGACCGGTGTGCTGATCGTCACGGGGTCTGTGCAGGTGATGACCGACCATAAATTCGCGCTCGCGAATATCGACGTGCTGACGACGCCGGTCAGCCTCGCCAAGATGCTGGCAGGGGTCGCCATTGCCGCTGTGCTGTTGTTCGCACGGGCGCGCACCAAAAATGCCTTCACACTGCCTGCCGTGCTCGCAGGCGCGGTGGTGCTGTTTTACATCGTGCTGGCGGCCGCCTCTGTGCCGATCGCCGATGCCCAGCAGGCGGGGTGGATGTTCGCCCGCCAATCCCCCGTGGGGATCAGCATTCCGTGGACGGGTGAAGCGCTGATGCGGTTTCCCTGGGCAGCGATGCCGTCGCTGTTCGGTGACCTGCTGGCGGTGATGTTCGTCACCACGATCAGTGCCTTGCTGAATACGGCCGGCATCGAACTCGCGACCGAACGGGAAGCCAATCTGAACCGTGAGCTGAACGCGCTGGGCGCTGCCAATCTGCTATCGGCAGCGCTGGGTGGCTATGTCAGCTGCATGTCGCTCAGCCGGACGACGCTGGCGCATTCGGCGGGTGCCAAGGGGCGGCTCACCGGGATGACGGTGGCGGTGATCGCGGCGCTGATGCTGGTGGTCGACCCCGCATTCCTGTCGTTCGTGCCCAAAAGCGTGCTGGGTGGCCTGCTGCTCTATATGGGGCTCGATCTGTTGTACCGGTGGCTGGTGCAATCCGCGCGGCGGCTGATGCTGGTCGATTACCTGTCGCTGCTGGCGATCGTCGCGATCATCTTTTTCTGGGGATTTGTGTTCGGGGTGATCTTCGGCATCGTCACGGGCTGCGCCACCTTTGCGCTCAGCGCGAGCCGGGTGAACGCGATCAAGTTCAGTTTCGATGGCACGCGGTACCGATCATCGCTTGATCGTGGCGGGCGGGATCTGGCGATCCTGAACAGCAATGGCCGCGAACTGCAGGGCATGGCGCTGCAAAGCTATCTGTTCTTCGGCTCCGCCAATGGGCTGTTCCAGCATATCAAGGGGCTGATCGCGGCGAATGCTGATTGCCGGTTCCTGTTGTTCGATTTCCGGCTGGTGACCGGAATCGATTCGTCCGCCACCCACAGCTTCAACCAGATCAAGCTGCTGGCCACCAAGACCGGCGTGTCGCTGGTGCTGGTCAACATGACGCCTGATATCCATCACGCCTTTCGCATCGCCGGGTTGCTGGGCAATGATGTGATCCTGGGCGATGATCTGGATCACGCGCTGGAGCATTGCGAAAACATCATCATCCACCGGCATAGCGCGACCGCCGATGAGCGAGAGACGTTTATCGACTGGCTTGGCGGGGCTTTGCGCAACCGCAGCTTCGCAGCGACGCTGGCGGAACATTGCCAGCGGATCGAGGTGCCGACCGGCGCGCTGATCGCGCGGCAGGGCGAACCATCCGATACGATGCATTTCATTCTGGAGGGGCGGATCGGTGTGGTGGTCAATATCGGGCCGGAAAAGCAGGTGCGCGTCCGCAGCCTGGGTGAGCACACCACGATCGGCGAAATGGGCCTGCTGACGCAGCAACCCCGCAGCGCTGATATCGTCGCTGAGGCCCATAGCATCCTTTACGAACTGAGCGCTGATTCCTATGCCACGCTGATGGCCGATCATCCGGCACTGACGCAGGCATTGCTGACCTATGTCATTACGGTGATGGGCGAACGACTGCGCTTTGCCAGCCAGGCGATTGGCATTTTGCAGAACTGATCACCGCCCGGGAGTGCGCCGCCATTGCTGCCGATCGCCGTTTGCGCCCTGTGGTGGCTGTGTGCTTTGCGCTGGCGTTCAGCCAAGCCGCCACGGCGCAATCGGTGGCAGAGACCACCACGGATGACATTGTCGTGGTCGGCAGCGAATTGCCATTGCCCCCGGGCACGCCTGCTTACGGATCGGTGGTAATCGGCCGGGAACGGCTGACGGACGATGCGTCTGGCCGGGTGGAAAATGTGCTGCGCGATGTGGCCGGTTTCCAGCAGTTTCGTCGATCCGACAGTCGTTCCGCCAACCCGTCTGCGCAGGGCGTAACCCTGCGCGCACTGGGCGGCAACGCATCAAGCCGGGCGCTGGTGCTGCTGGACGGCGTGCCGATCGCCGATCCGTTTTTCGGGCATATCCCGTTCACGGCGATTGTCGGTGATCGACTGTCGGCGGTGCGGGTGACGCGGGGCGGCGGGGCAGGGGCGTTCGGCGCGGGCGCGGTGGCGGGCACGATCGAACTGGTCAGCGCGACCCGGCGAGATTTACCGCTGGTCGATGGCAATACGCTATATGGCAGCAACAATGCCCAGCAACTATCGGCCAGCTTCTCGCCCGATCTTGGCGGGGGTTTTGCAACGCTGTCGGGCCGGTTTGAGCGTGGCGACGGGTTCTTCACGACGCCTGACAGCCAGCGCGTCCCCGCCAGCGCCCGGGCGCGCTACCGGGACTGGTCGGTCGGGCTGCGCGCCGTGGCACCGCTGGACGCGTTGACGGAGGTGCAGGTGCGCGGCCTGGTGTTCGCTGACAACCGCACGCTGCGCTTCCAGGGTGCGGATAGCAGCGCCCAGGGGCAGGATGCGAGCATCCGGCTGGTGCACCGGGGCAAT
>JBBQDD010000179.1:0-5522 GCA_038319335.1 Sphingomonadales bacterium | reverse complement strand
ATCAGGGCCGGTACCCGACGGGCGGACATAATCGATCGTGCTGTTGCCGGTGCGGAACCGCGCCCACGCCTCCTGCCAGTCAGTCCGCTGTTCAAAGACGCGCGGTGCCCCGCCAGACCATTCCACGGGCAGCACCAGCATGGGGGGTGACCGCGTCAGGCTGCCCGCGACGCCCAGTATCGATGCGGCCCGGTTACGATCAAACATCACGCCCAACCGCGCGATATAGCGATTCGGCCCGATCTGTTCGTCTTCCACGACAATGCCCGACACGATCGAATCGAGCGCTGAATCAGAAAGCGATCCGCCACCGCCGCCCATGCGCCGCGACAGCATTTGCCAGCCCTTGCGCTGCGCCAGCCGCCACCCGGCCAGCCGCGCCGCATTGGCGGTTTTGCCCGACGTATCCACCTCTACGCCGCCCACTTCAAAGCTGCCTGAACTGACGGGGCCAGAACGGCCGGTGTCGGAATCCCGCTGGGCCACGCTGCTGCCACTGGCCAGCGCCATCGCCACCAATGCGGCAATGGACAGCGCTGTGGGCGCGAAACGGGATCGATTGATGGCCATATCCGCGCCCTTTTGGCGAAGCAGGCGTGGAAATCCAAGCGCGTTATGGCTAGGCCGCAGCAATGGATGACACACAAGACGGTAAATCGGGCGCGCCGGGGGGTTATACCTATGCCCAGGCAGGCGTGTCGATCGCAGCGGGCAACGCATTGGTACGCGCGATTGGCCCCATGGCAAAGGCAACGCGCCGCAAGGGGGCGGATGCCGATCTGGGCGGCTTTGGCGGCTTTTTCGACCTGAAGGCGGCGGGATTTGTCGATCCGCTGCTGGTGGCTGCCAATGACGGCGTGGGGACCAAGCTGAAACTCGCGATCGAACACAACGCGCATGACGGGGTCGGCATCGATCTGGTGGCGATGTGCGCGAACGACCTGATCGTGCAGGGTGCAGAGCCGCTGTTCTTCCTTGATTACTACGCCACGGCCAAGCTGGTGCCCGACGTGGCAGAACGCGTTATCGCCTCCATCTCAGCGGGCTGCTTGCAGGCGGGATGTGCGCTGATCGGGGGCGAGACGGCCGAAATGCCGGGCATGTATGCCGATGGCGATTATGATCTTGCGGGATTCTGCGTTGGCGCGGTGGAGCGTGACCGGGTGTTGACCGGGGCAAACATCGCGCCGGGCGACGTCATTCTGGGGCTGGCATCGTCCGGGGTGCATTCGAACGGATTTTCGCTGGTGCGGCGGCTCGCGGCGGACCGGGGGTGGCGGCTTGAACGTCCTGCCCTGTTCGACCAGCAAACGCTGCTGATCGACGCGCTGATGGCCCCGACGCGCATCTATGTGAAAAGCCTGTTGCCGCTGCTCGCTGAGGGGCGGATCAGGGGCCTGGCGCATATCACCGGCGGCGGCCTGCTGGAAAATGTGCCCCGTGTGCTTCCAGCTGGCGCCCATGCGGTGATCGATGCGGCCAAATGGGAACAGCCCCGGCTGATGGCATTCCTACAGGCGCAGGGATCGATCGAGCCTGAGGAAATGGCCCGCACCTTCAACTGCGGCATAGGCATGGTGGCAATCGTATCGCACGATCAGGCAGCAGCGGTCAGCACCGCGCTGGAGGCGGCCGGCGAAATGGTATTCACCATCGGCACCATCACCGCTGGCGAACGCGGTTGCACGGTACATGGCCCGACGGACGTCTGGGGTGCGCGCACGGACTGGTCAGCCACGCATCATGGCTGACGTCTGCCCCACACCCCACCACCCCTTCGCCGGGGAAGCGTAACAACCGATGGCCAGCGCTCGAAAAAAGGTCGCAATCCTGCTCTCCGGGCGCGGATCGAACATGATGGCGCTGGTGGACGCATCGCGTGCCGCCGACTGCCCGTATGAAGTGGCGATCATCGCCTCCGACAAGCCAGACGCGCCCGGGCTGGCCTGGGCTGGCGAACAGAGCATCCCCTGTTGGGCGCTCTCCCCCAAGGGCATCGGCAAGCCTGCATATGAAGCCGCGCTCGACACTGCGCTGCGCGCCGCCACCGTCGATATCGTCGCGCTGGCAGGCTATATGCGGCTGCTGTCGGATGATTTGGTCGCGCGCTGGCCGGGGCGGATCATCAACATTCACCCTTCGCTGCTCCCCAAATACAAGGGCCTCGACACGCACGCCCGCGCCATCGCCGCGGGGGATGCGGTGGCCGGATGCTCGGTGCACATCGTGACAGAGGAGCTGGATGGCGGCACCGTGCTGGGGCGGGCCGAAGTGCCGATCCTGCCCGGTGACACTGCCGACGCGCTCGCCGCGCGGGTATTGATGGCAGAGCATCGCCTTTACCAGCAAATTCTGGCAGCATTCGCCGCACGATGAGTCCTGATCCGTCCATTGAACTGGCGCACGTGCGCACGATCTGCCTGGCACTGCCACAGGCGGCCGAGCGGCTGTCGCACGGATCGCCGGGCTTCTTCATCCTGAAGGGCAAGTTCTTCGCCTATTTCTGGCACAACCACCATGATGACGGCATCACCGCGGTGCACGCGAAAACCAGCGGGCGCGAGGAACAGGCGATGCTGATCGACATGGACCCCGATTTTTATTTCAGCCCGCCCTATCTGGGGCCAAGCGGCTGGATCGGCATGCGGCTTGACCAGCCCGATACCGATTGGGACCGGGTGGCTGACCGGATTGCCGCCAGCTGGGCAATGGTCGCGCCAAGGCGGCTGCTGGAGCAGGGCGAACCATGAACGATGCGCCGCCGCCGCCGTTGCCACCCGAGCCGACGGCGGAGGCTGTCGCCATCCGCCGCCGCTGGCTATCGCTTGGCGAGGCTGTTGCGGTGGCAGGCGTCATCATCGGCGGGCTGACCTTTTGGAACAGCTTTGAAGAACGTCGCGATGCGCGCGAAATCCGCGCCGAGGAACGCGCAGCAGCCAAAGAAGCCGCCAGCGCCGCGGCCCGTCGCACCGGGTTGATCGCCACCGATGCGGGCGGCAGCAAGATCGCCTTCAAGGGCGTGGATTGCGCGCTGCAATCCACCGATATCCGCTTCCCCAAGGCGCTGGACGTCGGCGCGCAGGGGACGGTGACTGTGCATGAGATCGAGGCGGCGTGGTTCGCCCGCCCGCTGCTGAAGCTCACCGATGGCGAAGCAGACCGGCCTCAGGGCCGTCTGCCCGTGCTGATCGACAGCCGGTGCACCGGGCCCGAAGGTAACCGGCAGGAATCAGCCATTTACGACATCGCCTGGCGGATCGAGCCCGGGCTGTTTGGACGGAGCGTAAAACTGCGCGGCATGGTGATGCGCCAGCGCGTTACCGGCAGTGCCGGGCAAGCGACGCTCGACGCGCTCTGGAGGAAACCCTGAGCGCGCCGAGCGGCTAAAGTCAGCCGACGATTTCTTCCGGCTTGAAGAAGAACGCGATTTCGATGGCGGCGTTTTCGTCGCTGTCTGATCCGTGGACCGAATTGGCTTCGATCGATTCGGCCAGTTCCTTGCGGATCGTGCCGGGCTCCGCATTGGCGGGGTTGGTGGCGCCCATGATGTCGCGGTTCGCCTGCACGGCGTTTTCGCCCTCGAGCACCTGCACCACGACGGGGCCGGAGATCATGAAGCCGACCAGATCGTTGAAGAACGGACGTTCGCGATGGACGCCGTAGAATTCCTCGGCCTGTGCGCGGCTCATGTGAATGCGCTTGGACGCGACGACGCGCAGGCCGACTTCCTCCAGCATCTTGGTGACGGCGCCCGTCAGGTTGCGGCGGGTGGCATCGGGCTTGATGATCGAAAAAGTGCGTGTCGCGGCCATGACTGGTGCGGTTCCTGTGCTTGGGTGAGGAAGGATGAGACGAGCGGGCCTTTAGCGGCGGGCGCAGCTGGGGGCAAGGGTTGGTGGTTGGGCGTAAAGGCGGGGGTAGGCCGACCCGGGCGGCGTTACAGCGCCACTGCATCCATCTTTGGTGCTTCGTACGCGCCATCCTCGGCAGGATAGCGCAGCAGCTTTTCAAAGCGCCCATCCGCTTTCGCGGCTGACCAGAGCAAGCTTTGTCCGGCAGGAAGGCTGCTGGGCTGGAGCGCGAATATCGGTGACGCGAATGCTGTTTTCGCGTCGACCAATCGCCAGCCGCGTGCCTTGAACATCGCCAGCACATCGTCCAAAAACAGCGCCGTGCTCAGCCGGTGATGAAGCAGGATGGTGTGATCGATCGAATGGCCGAACAGCGCATTTGCCAGGCCGTCGTAAAATGTCGCGCGATCCCAAATATGATCGAGGTAGAAGCGCGAATAGGGGGCGATGGAGCATTGCGGCTGCGCTTTGAGCCTCGCTCTCAACCGATTGTCGATAAACCAGTCAGACGTATCGATCGTTACATGCCCGTTTCGATATCCATTCTGCGCCAGCAGAGCGCGCATCGCATCGCGCCCGCCCGCCGTTTTGCCCTCGGCAAGATAGGGAAAGCGGAACAGCCTTTGGAAACCCGAATAGCCGGATATCAGCGGTTCGCACTTCAGGATGTCCGCCATGAGTGCTTCGTGGTCTTTGCCGCTGAAATACTGATGCGAGAAACTATGATTGCCGATGAGGTGGCCGTCGTCCGACCAATTTTTCAGGACGCGTGCACTGGTGGTTTCGTCGACAAATTTGCCGGCGACAAATCCTGCCGCTTTCAAACGGTGGCGCCGCAGTGTCTCCAATATGCTCGCGTTACGAGCTTCCCCGCTCATCAGCACGGTGTCCGACAGGTCAAAATCGTCGATAGTGATGGCGATACCAGGGGTTCTTGCTTGCGAGGCGAGCGCTTTAGGCGCGCATCCCGCCACCATGCCAAGCGCCCCCAGGCCGCCGAGAAACGACCGACGATCCGTCTGATGAGGGGTCCCCACCTTCACGCCGCCTGTTCCCAGCCGCCCGCCTCCGTCTGTTTCCAGTAGCGGCGCTCCACGCCCGGTTTGTCGGCCAGCGCGCGCCATGCTTCGCGTGCTGCGGCGATGGCATCGTCGTCGAAGAAGTGGAACGCGCGGTCGAAGCCAAGCGCTTCATCGCGCCAGCGGGCGTCGGCGATGGCGATGTTGCGCGCGCCGTTTGCCGCGACCGCATCGCCCGCGATCAACACCGGTTGCACCGCATCATGCGCGCCGCCCGCCTGGGCATGCGGCAGGAAGCTCGCCGGCGCATAGCTCCACAACAGCTTGTCGAGCGCACCGCGCCGGGCAGCCTCGTCCGCGACGATCAGCAGGCGACCGCCGCTCTCCACAACCTTTTCGGCGATTTTGGGCAGCACGCGGTCAAGCGGGCGGACGGTCAAGTGATAGAAATCGACCTGCATCTACTCCCCTACCGCTTGCGGGAGGGGCCGGGGTGGGCCGCGCCTCAACGCATGAACCACCCCTTCACAGGCCCACCCCCATCCCCTCCCGCAAGCGGGAGGGGGGCACGGCTTACGCCTCGAAATTATCCGCCACAAACCGGTCGAGCAACCGCACGCCGTAGCCCGTTGCGCCCTTGTCAAAGGTTGCG
>JBBQDD010000178.1:0-5531 GCA_038319335.1 Sphingomonadales bacterium | reverse complement strand
GGCGACGCAGACCGCGCCTTTCTGGAGGCAAAGCTGGTGACGGCGCGCTACTTCGCCGAACGCATCCTGCCCGATACCGGGTCACTTCGCCGCAAAATCGAGGGCGGGGCAGAGGCGTTGATGGCGCTCTCGCCGGAGATGTTCGAGGCGGCGTAGGGGCTGCGGCTACAGCCCTTCGCGCGGGCTTTCGCGCGGGCAGCTAGGGCGTCAGCGGCTTGTTCGCCGGGGTGGCCGGTACGGCGGGGTTCGTGCCGGACGGTGCGGTCGGGGTGGGCTGCAGCGATCCCGATATCCGCGACTTTGATCGCAGCCCGCTTACATTGGCTTCCAGCGGGGCGGCCTGCTTGCCATCGTCGGTTCTCGGCTTGGGAGAGCCTAGGCCGGTTGCGGCTCGGTCGATGTCTGTGCCCGCTGCCACGGCCCCCGGAGGTGCTGGCATGAAGGTTTGCGCCTTCATGCATTGATTGCGGTCTGCGCGCGGGAATTGGCCACAGCTCCACAATGCTTTTTCGAATCCGGTCGATCGGTCGCGGAGATAGCTGAACGACATCGTGGCCACCTGAAACGGCTCCAGCGGCAGCGCAGAGGGCGTGCGGAACCGCGCGGTCCAGGCCATGTATTTGCAACGCACGCGTGAGCCACAGCTGGCCTCTGCCAGTTTGCGGAAATCATCGGGGTTTGCACGCCGATCGATGGTTGCCAGAAAGGCGTTGGGGTCACCCGGCACGGCATTGGGGGCGATATAGGTCTCCGATGGCAGACCAGCTTCGCCGAGCGTCGTCAGGTCCACCCCGGTGCGATGCGCCGGTGAGTATAGCGCAAGCTGGGCAATCGCTGGCTCGTCAGCTGCCACCTGCCGGCGGAAAGCGGGCGGCGTGCCCCACCAGCCTGTCCAGCGGAAGAACAAGTGGGTGCCAACCGCGCTCACCTTGTCCAGGCTGGAACTCCAATAGGGTACGACCCAATCGGTGTGATAATGGGTTGCATGGCCAACTTTTGCGAAGACCTGGCCGTTCAACGCGTCAGCGGCGATGGCGCGCGCGCGCACCCATGCTGCATCGGGCCAGCGATGGCGCAGTAATGCCCCGTCACAGGTGAAGGTGAACTGGCAGCCGGTCCGCCGCTCCGCCCCCTGAAACACGACCCCGCAGATGGTTTTCGGAAAGGCGGGGTGGCGCACGCGGTTGATGATCACCTGGGCGACGGCGCGCTCGCCAATTGCGTCGTCACCCGCTTCGTACAGCACGGCGGTGGCCAGGCAATCGACAGCGCGCGCCGCATTGATGCTGGCGTCGGTCAGGCGGAACGGGCGGGCAGCCGGGTTGGGGCCGGTGGAAAAGGGGACGGCGGCGTTTATCGTACGGGCATCGCCGGGGGACAGATCAACCAGATTCACCGGATCGACCGGCGGCATTTCCTGGGGGGGCACCACGGGGAGTTTTGGCGCAGCGAGCACGGTTGCCGGGCGTTGCCCCAACGAGGATGCGACGATCAGTGATGGCACCCCGATGGCCAGCGCGCTGATGACCGCAAGGATGATCGACGCCGGGCGCCCCGGCTTGCCAAGCAAGCCCCGGAGGGCGGCAGAATCGACGATCGGCAGGTTGGACATGGGCATTGAAACGAGCTCAGGGGGAAAATGGTCCCGGCCCTTAGCCTGTTTTGCGCGACGCGCGAAGGGTGATGCTCAGAGGGGCGGGCAGCGTGACAATCGATCCCTGCCGACGCGGCAGAGTCTCACCTTGAAACAGCGGCTCGAAAATTACCTGGGCTGGCACTGCGGCGACATTTTCAACCGCGAGTCGGTGCGATTCGCATCCGGATATGGCGAGCCCCCGCTTTGCCCACCCGGATCAGCCGTCCGTTCAGTTGCCCCAGAAACCCGTCGCTTCGCACAAGTCCCACTGGTCAGCCGCCTTCATCCGGCAACCGCGGTCTGCTGGAGCGCAGGCGGCAAAGGCGATTTCATAATGGCGATAGCAGCTGACTTGGCCAGATGTTACAGCCACTTGGCTTGATCGCTTGATCGGGTTGACGGGATTGCCGCCCACAAAAGCGGCGATCTTGACCGGCTGGCTGCTGGCGGCCCGTGCACTGGGCGCGGCCGTTGCGGCCACCTGTGCGGGTGTCACCTGGCTGCCCATGACCAGCGGCCAAAGCTGCAGAATCGCCAGCATCACACTGACACAGATCATCGCCTTGCGCATTTACGCCCCCCGATATGTCCCCACGACTCGGCGATGATACCGCTAATTCACGGTAAAGGCGATATTCATCCTTCAGCTTTCAGGCAGAAAATCGGGCACGGAGAGATAGCGTTCGCCGGTATCGTAATTGAACCCCAGCACGCGAACATCGTCCGGCAGATCAGGCAGTTTTTGCGCGATGGCGGCCAGCGTCGCGCCGGAACTGATGCCAACCAGCATCCCTTCCTCAGCCGCTGAGCGCCGGGCCATTTCCTTGGCGTTGGCGGCATCCACCTTGATCGTCCCGTCAATCGCGGCGGTGTGCAGGTTGGCGGGGATGAAGCCTGCGCCAATCCCCTGGATGGGGTGTGGACCCGGCGCGCCGCCCGAGATGACCGGCGATGCCTCCGGCTCGACAGCGTAAACCTTCAGCTGTGGCCAATGCGCTTTCAGCGCTTCGGCAATGCCGGTGATGTGCCCGCCAGTGCCAACCCCGGTGATGATCACGTCGATCGGCGTGGCGGCAAAGTCGGCCAGAATTTCCAGCGCCGTGGTGCGGGTGTGGATATCGATATTGGCGGGGTTTTCGAACTGCTGTGGCATCCAGGCGCCCGGCGTTGCGTCCACCAGCGCCATCGCCCGCTCAATCGCGCCGCGCATGCCCTTTTCGCGCGGCGTAAGATCGAACGTCGCGCCATATGCGAGCATCAGCCGCCGCCGCTCAATCGACATGCTTTCGGGCATGACGAGCACGAGCTTGTACCCCTTCACCGCCGCCACCATCGCCAGGCCGACGCCGGTATTGCCGCTGGTCGGTTCGATGATCGTCCCGCCGGGCTTCAGCTCGCCCGATGCCTCTGCCGCCTCGATCATCGCCAATGCGATCCGGTCCTTGATGGAGCCGCCCGGGTTTGATCGTTCGGATTTGATCCACACTTCGGCGCCGGGGAACAGCTTGGCCACCCGGACGTGCGGGGTGTTGCCAATGGTTTCCAGGATCGTGTTGGCTTTCATGCTGTGGCCTCCATCTTGATGGTGTCGGGATCGGGCAGGTCTTCGGCGGGGTCAAAAGTGCGGGCGCGGCGGATGCTGGGGAACAGGAACGCCCACAGGATCGTCACGATAATCGCGCCCCCGCCGCCCACCAGCACCGCGCCAACGGGGCCAAGTGCAGCGGCGAGAAAGCCCGATTCGGCCTCGCCCAGTTCGTTCGATGCCGAAATGGTCAGCTGCGATACCGCCCCCACGCGACCGCGCTTGTCATCAGGTGTATGCAGCTGGATCAGCGACTGGCGGATATAGACGGAGAACATGTCCGCTGCCCCGGCTATCGCCAGCGCGGCCAGGCTGAGCGCCATGATCTGCGACACGCCGAAAATGATGGTCGATGCGCCATAAACCAGCACCGCCCACAGCATTTTGGGGCCGACATTGGTCTTGATCGGGCGGAACGAGAAAAAGATCGCCGTCACCGATGCGCCAACCGCCGGCGCGGACGCGAGAAGGCTCAGCCCCACCGGGCCGACCTTCAATATGTCATGCGCATAGATTGGCAGCAGGGCAGTGGTGCCCGCCAGGAACACCGCGAACAGATCAAGCGTAATCGTGCCCAGCACCAGCTTATTCTGCCCGACATAAGCCAGCCCGTCCGCAATCTGGCGCAGCGGATTGGCCTTTCCGGGGATCACGGTGCGCGGCACGGCTCCGATCAGCATCAGGCACGCCAGCGCGACCATGAACAGCGCGGTCGCCAGCGCATAGGCGGCATAGGGAGCCGCTGCATAGGCAATGCCCCCCAGCGCTGGCCCAATGATCGTGCCGACCTGCCAGGAGATCGAACTGAGGGCGATCGCGGTGGGCAATATGGCGCGCGGCACGAGATTGGGGGCGAGCGCACCAAATGCCGGCCCGGCAAAGGCCCGGCAAAACCCCAGCGCGACGGCGACGGCGAACAGCACCGGCAGCGTCATCATGCCGCCATAGGTTACCAGCGCCAGCACCAGCGCGCACAATACTTGCAGCGACACGGTGGCGCGCGCGATCCAGCGGCGATCATAGCGATCGGCCACCCAGCCGGTGATGGGTGTGGAAAAGAACAGCGGCAGAAACTGGAGCAGCCCGATCAGCCCCAACTGTGCCGCCGCCGCGCTAGGCCCCATCGTCGCGCGCGCGATCGTATAGGTTTGCCAACCGATCACGATGATCATCGCGTTTTGCGCAATCGTCATCGAAAAGCGCGCCGCCCAATAAAAGCGGAAATTGGCGATCTGGAAAGGGTGGGTCGGTTCAGCCATCGATAGCGGCTTTACGGCGCGCAGGGCCAGCGGAGCAATCAGCGATTGCAGGCTGGCCCATAGCTTTTCTTCATGCGGCCAGGAAAGCCAGCAGATCGGCGGTGAAGCGATCCCGGTGCGTCACGGTAAAACCATGGGGTGCGCCGTCATATTCGATCAACTGCGCACCGGTGATTCCCTTTGCGGCCGGCCGCGCCGAGATATCGATGGGGACGATGCCATCGCCGGTGCCGTGAACGATCAGCGTGGGCATGGTGAAACCCGGCAGATCACCCCGGAAATCGGTGGTGCCGAACGCGGTAACGCAGTCCAGCGTTGCCTTCAGGCTGGCCTGCATCGCGATTTGCCAGGCCCAGGCGACCACATCGTCGCTCACCGGATCGGGCAGGCTGTCCACGCCGAAGAAATTGCGCAGGAAACCACGGAAAAACCCCGGACGATCCGCGACGATGCCGGCCTTCATCCCCTCAAACACCGCCATCGGCGCGCCCGCCGGATGATCATCGGTTTGCAGCAGAAAGGGCACGACGGAGCCGATTAGTCCGGCGCCGATGACGCCCTTACCACCGTGGCGCGACATATAGCGCGCAACCTCACCACCGCCCATCGAGAAGCCGACCAATGTCGCATCGCTGGTGGCACCCGTGGCGGCCATCACATCGGCCAGATCATCGCTGAACGTGTCATAATCATAGCCGCTCCACGGCTGTGAAGACCGCCCGAACCCGCGCCGGTCATAGGCAATTGCGCGATAGCCTGCATCGGCCAGCGCCATTGCCTGCGCGTCCCAGCTGTCAGCGGAAAGCGGCCAGCCGTGAATCAGGATGACGGGCCGGCCGCTGCCCCAATCCTTGACGTAGATTTCAGTGCCGTCGCGGGTTTTGACATGGGGCATGATTGGTCTCCGGTGCGCTGGGTTTTGGGCGTAAGCGGGCTGGGGGCTGGCGGGCGTGCGCGCAACCTGCCAGCTTGGCCCGAGTCGACTCAAGTAGGAGCAGCGTGTGCGTTTGAAATTATTGGTGGCGGCCAGCCTGATGGCATTGGCAGCGTG
>JBBQDD010000177.1:0-5537 GCA_038319335.1 Sphingomonadales bacterium | reverse complement strand
CGAACAGCTGGCGCAGCCGCGGATCGGCAAAATGATCGCCCAGCGCACCCCATAACGTCTGAAACGGACGGGTGGTGAGCAGATCGGCGGGGTTCGCCTTGCCCATTTCCCAGGCAAGCCGGACGGGGCCAGCACGTTGACTGCGCAGGAACGGCTTTTGCAGCGCGGTGAAGATCTGCTGTGCCTCTGCACAAAAGGCGCGATAGCCCTGCGCGGCTGCTGTCCCTGCAAATTCGCCGATCGCCGCTTCGCTCGCCGCCCGATCAGCAAACAGATCGAGCCGGTCGTTGCCCCAGGCATGGCGGGCCAGCGTTGCTGCCGGGGTCAGCCGGATATGATCGTCCAGCGTGGTGCCGCAGCTTTCGAAAATTTCGTCGAACACTTCGCGCATCGTGAAAACGGTGGGGCCGCCATCGACCAGCGCGCCGCCCGAATCGACCTGGCGCATCTTGCCGCCGGGCGCCGCCGCCGCTTCGATCACCGTCACGTCCAGCCCCCGCGCGGCGAGCAGCGCAGCGCTGGTCAAACCGCCGACGCCAGCGCCGATAACGATAACCTTGTCGCGCTGCATTCCGGCCTTTCCGCGGTGTGGCGAGCTGATGTCGATTGATGCCGCGCGATCATTGACGACCCGCGATCAACCGTCCAACTAATTGGACATATGAAACCGTCCACAACCAAAGACAATAGCGCATCGCTGCCATGGCGGGAACGCTGGGTTGCCGCGCGCAACCGGGTGCTGGGCGATCCCGGCTTCCAGCGATTCGCCGCCCGGTTTGTGCTCACTCGGCCGATCGTGCGCAGCAAGGCGCGGACGATGTTCAATCTGGTGGCGGGGTTTACCTATTCTCAGGTGATTGCCGCGTGCGTGGAGGTGAAGCTGCTCGACCTGCTGGCGGACGGCGCGCGTGATCTGGATGATATTGCCGCGCAGATCGATATGCCGAAGCCCGGGGCCGATCGGCTGTTGCGCGCGGCGGCATCGCTTGCGCTGGTGGAGCGGCTGGGGCCGGAGCGCTGGGCATTGGGTGGAGACGGGGCGGCGCTACGCGGCAACCACGGTATCGCGGAAATGGTGGCGCATCACCGGCTGCTCTATGCCGATCTCGCCGATCCTGTAGCATTACTGCGGCGCGGGGCGGGCGGTGGCCAGCTGTCGCAATACTGGACCTATGCAGAGGCGGCGGGGCAGGGCGAAGGGCATGAAGTCGCTGCCTATTCCGGGCTGATGGCGGCATCGCAACCACTCATCGCCACCCATGTGATCGACAGTTATGATTTTACCCGGCACCGGCGGATGCTTGATGTGGGGGGCGGGCAGGGTGCCTTTATTGCCGCAGTGGCGGCGCGCGTGCCCGCGATTATGCTTGGCCTGTTCGATCTGCCTGCCGTGGGGGAGCGCGCACGGGCGGCGCTGGATGCGGCGGGGCCTGGCCCGCGCGTTACCATCCATGGTGGCAATTTTTTGGATGATTCGCTGCCGACTGGCCATGATCTGGTCACCTTGATCCGCGTGCTGCACGATCATGACGACGATCCTGCGATGCAATTGCTGCGCAACATCCGCGCGGCGCTGCAGCCCGGGGCGCGGCTGCTGATCGCCGAGCCGATGGCCGAAACCGCCGGCGCGGAGGCAGCGGGCGACGGCTATTTCGGTATGTATCTGTGGGCGATGGGATCAGGTCGCCCACGCAGCATGAAGGAAATTGCCGCCATGCTGAGCGCGGCTGGATTCACGTCCAGCAAGCGCGTGCCGACCCCGCTGCCGCTGACGGCGAGTGCAATTGTGGCAGAAGCTTGACGCGAAAACGTCCAGAAGAGTTGACAATAAAAAGTGTCCATATAGGATGACACCCAAGGCGAATGATCCAGATTGGGGATAGGTTCGTCGGGGGAGTGGAATTGGAAACCTTGGCCGTCATTCTGGAAGCACCCGAGACGCTATCATTGCGCTCGATGGCGCTGAATCCGATGGCAGCGGGCGATCTGCTTGTCGAAGTGGCCTGGAGCGGAATCAGCGCAGGGACGGAGAAACTCCTCTGGTCAGGCCGGATGCCTGCCTTTCCTGGCATGGGATATCCGCTGGTGCCGGGATATGAATCGGTTGGCCGGGTTGTCGATGCCGGTGCGGATGCACGATCGCGAATCGGTGAATGGGTGTTTGTGCCCGGCGCCAATTGCTACACCCATGCACGGGGGCTTTTCGGTGGCACGGCCCGGCGGGTGATCCTGCCTGCCGCCCGCGCGATGCCGGTTGACGAATCGCTGGGCGAATCGGGCATTCTGATCGCGCTCGCCGCAACCGCCTATCACGCGATTGTCGGCGGTGAGGCGCCAGATCTGATCGTCGGCCACGGCATTCTCGGACGGTTGATCGCCCGGATTGTGGTTGCCGTTGGGGCGCCTGCGCCGACCGTGTGGGAAACCGCCGCCGCACGCCGAGTTGGCGATTTTGGATACCGCGTCATCGATCCTTCGGAGGATGATCGCAAGGATTACAAGACGATCTGTGACGCCAGCGGCGCGGGCAGCATTCTCGACACGCTGATCGGGCGGCTCGCCAAGGGCGGCGAAGTGGTGCTCGCCGGGTTTTACGACAAGCTCACCTTTTCCTTCCCGCCCGCCTTCATGCGCGAGGCGCGGCTGCGCATTTCAACTGAGTTCGTAATTGAAGATCTGCGCGCCACGGCTGCGTTGGTGGATGGCGGTGCACTCAGCCTTGCCGGGCTGGTCAGCCATGTGCGCCCGGCGGGTGAAGCGGTTGAGGCATATCCGGCGGCCTTTGGCGACCCGGAATGCCTGAAGATGGTTCTCGACTGGAGAAGTGAATGACGATGCTCGATGTCGACGCGCTGCGCGACGAAGCCGCGCAGGAGCCCGATCCGGTTCACACCGGCGAAGTGACCAAGCAAACGCAGATCATTGCGATTTATGGCAAGGGTGGATCGGGCAAGTCCTTCGCGCTTGCCAATCTCAGCTACATGATGGCGCAGCAGGGCAAGCGGGTGCTGCTGATCGGTTGTGACCCCAAGAGCGATACGACCAGCCTGTTGTTCGGCGGCAAATCGACGCCGACCATCATCGAGACGAGTTCGAAAAAGAAGCTGGCCGGTGAGGAAATCGGCATCGAGGATGTCTGCTTCCAGCGCGAAGGTGTGTTCGCGATGGAGCTGGGCGGGCCTGAAGTTGGTCGCGGTTGCGGCGGGCGCGGGATCATCCACGGCTTCGAGACGCTGGAGAAGCTGGGTTTCCACGAATGGGGCTTTGACTACGTTCTGCTCGATTTCCTGGGCGACGTGGTGTGCGGCGGCTTTGGCCTGCCGATTGCGCGCGACATGTGCCAAAAGGTGATCGTCGTCGCGTCGAACGATCTCCAGTCGCTCTACGTCGCCAACAATGTCTGCAAGGCGGTCGAATATTTCCGCAAGATGGGCGGCAATGTCGGCGTGGCCGGCATGATTCTGAACAAGGATGACGGCACCGGCGAGGCCAATGCGTTTGCCGAAGCCGTTGGCATTCCAGTGCTGTGCGCGATCCCGGCGAACGAAGATATCCGCAAGAAATCAGCCAATTACCAGATCATCGGCAAGCCCGGTGGCCAATGGGCAAGCCTGTTTGAAGAACTGGCGATCAACGTGGCCGAAGCACCACCGCTGCGCCCCGCGCCGCTGGATCAGGACGGGCTGCTGAACCTGTTCAGCGCCGATGTAACGGGTGCCGATTACACGCTGCGGCCCGCCAGCCAGGCCGACATGCGCGGCATGGACTTCGTCGTGAAGCCGACCCTTGAAATCGTTTACGACACGGTCTGATCGTGGATCTGGAAAACCCCGCCCGCGAGACTGATCGCATCGACCTCACCGCTCCCCAAGCGCAGGGTTCGGGCTGTCATGCGGGTGCGGAGACGTTGCATGAAGCCGCGTCAAAGGCGGGCAAATCCGAAATTCTCGATCGTTATGCCGCCGATTACCCCAAGGGCCCGCATGATCAGCCGCAATCCATGTGCCCGGCGTTCGGCTCGCTCCGGGTGGGCTTGCGGATGCGGCGCACCGCCACCGTGCTGTCAGGCTCGGCATGCTGCGTATACGGGCTGACTTTCACGTCGCATTTCTACGGTGCGCGGCGGACGGTGGGCTATGTGCCGTTCAGTTCGGAGACGCTCGTCACCGGCAAGCTGTTTGAGGATATTCGCGACGCGGTGCATGATCTGGCTGATCCCGCGCTGTACGATACGATCATCGTCACCAACCTGTGCGTGCCGACTGCCTCTGGCGTACCTTTGCAGCTGCTGCCTGATCAGATCAACGGCGTCCGCGTGATTGGCATCGACGTTCCCGGGTTCGGCGTGCCGACGCATGCCGAGGCAAAGGATGTGCTGGCTGGCGCGATGCTCAGCTATGCGCGCAAAGAGGCCGAACAGGGCCCGGTTGCTGCGCCCAAGGTTCGCCCCGATCGCCCGACCGTGACACTGCTGGGCGAAATGTTCCCCGCAGACCCTCCAGGCATCGGCATTATGCTGGAGCCGCTGGGCTTGGCCGCCGGGCCGGTTGTGCCGACGCGCGAATGGCGCGAGCTGTATTCGGCGCTTGATTGCGCGGTCGTGGCCGCGATCCATCCCTTTTACACGGCCAGCGTGCGCGAATTCGAAGCGGCTGGGCGTAGCGTTGTCGGCTCCGCGCCGGTTGGCCGGGATGGCACGGCTGCCTGGCTCGACGCGATTGGTGCGGCCTGCGGCATCGCGCAGGACAAGATCGACGCATCGAAGAACAAGTTCCTTCCCGCGATTGCGGGCGCACTTGCCGCCCGACCGATCAAGGGAAGGATCACCGTTTCGGGTTATGAGGGCAGCGAACTGCTCGTGGCGCGGCTACTGATCGAAAGCGGCGCAGACGTGCCCTATGTCGGCACTGCATGCCCGCGTACCCGCTGGTCCGATCCTGATCGCGAATGGCTCGAGGCGCATGGCTGCCGCGTGCAATACCGCGCCAGCCTGGAGCAGGATATTGCGGCGATTGCGGAATATGGCCCTGATCTGGCGATCGGCACCACCCCCGTCGTCCAGCATGCCAAGCAGAAATCGATCCCGGCGCTGTATTTCACCAACCTGATTTCGGCACGGCCACTAATGGGCCCGGCAGGCGCAGGCAGCCTGGCGATGGTCGTCAACGCGGCCATGGCCAACCAGGCGCGCATGGACAAGATGAGCGCGTTTTTCGCTGGCGTTGGCACCGGCCACGCCGCAGGCATCTGGGAAAAAACGCCTGAGGATCGCCCTGAGTTCAAGGCCAAGTTCGCGGCCAAGCGAATCGCGATGGCCAAGGCCGAGGAGCATATCGGCACATGACGCTCGTCCTCGATCATGACAGGGCTGGCGGTTATTGGGGCGCGGTTTACGCGTTCACCGCCATCAAGGGGCTGCAGGTCATCATCGATGGCCCGGTGGGCTGCGAGAACTTGCCGGTTACGTCAGTGCTGCACTATACCGATGGCCTGCCGCCGCACGAATTGCCGATCGTCGTCACGGGCCTTGGCGAGCA
>JBBQDD010000176.1:0-5567 GCA_038319335.1 Sphingomonadales bacterium | reverse complement strand
CCATCATCAGGCCGAGCCGGGGGTCTTCCAGCTTCAGCGCACCCGCGCCCGGCGGCACCGCGATATAGACGGTGCCCGATACGACGCTGTGTGGGTGGATGTGGCCGGAATGGACGGCACCGGGCTTCATCACGTTTACCCACAGGCTGTCGAGCTTCAGCTTGCGCCCGCCCAGATCAAACGCGCACTCATCGGCAAAAGCGGCGACATGCTTGTCGAGCAGCTTCACCAGATCGCCGATCGCCGGATCGCGCCGGGGTAGATCGTTGAGCGAGGCATAGCTGGTATAGCCCCGGTAGCCATTGGCCTTGCTCCACGCGCGGCCCGCCCGGTCTTCCTGCGCAAGCATCTGGCAGGATTGCGACAGTTCATCGATCAGCGCGGCATTGTTGAGCGCGCCCTCATACAGCCGGGTGGCGAACAGCGACCGCGTGGTCATGGCTGCTGCCTGATCGCGACATCGTTCATGAACCGCACGTCGTCGCCCGCCGTCAGCCAATGCGCCTCGGCCGCGACGGCACCCAGCATCTCCGCCAGATCGTCCATCTCCGCCTTGGCGAAATTGCCCAGCACATGGCCGGTCACCTTGTCCTTGTGGCCGGGATGGCCAATGCCCAGCCGGACGCGGCGAAAATCCTCACCGATATGCGCGACGGTGGATCGGATGCCGTTATGGCCGGCAGTGCCGCCGCCGCGCTTCACCTTGACGCGAAACGGATCGAGATCGAGCTCGTCATAGAACACCGTCACGTCCTGCGGCTCCAGCTTGTAGAATCGCATCGCCTCGCCAATCGATTGGCCGCTGTCGTTCATGAAGGTGGCGGGTTTGAGCAGCAGCAGCTTTTCGGTCCCAAGTCGGGCCTCGATCGCCCAGCCCAGAAAGCGCTTTTTGGGCGCGTCGAAATCATGGAAATCGGCAATAGCGTCCAGCGCCATGAACCCGGCATTGTGGCGGTGCAGCGCATATTGCGCGCCCGGATTGCCCAGGCCTGCCCAGAGCTGCATCTATCGTTGCTTCGATTGCTGCATCGCGGGCCAACGAACCGCCGCCCTCCCGAAGGAAGGCGGCGACCCGATTATTCGGCTTCCGATGCGCTGTCGGCGGCCTGTTCGGCTGACAGCGCGGCATCGGCTTCGTCCTCGGCGGTGGTTGGCACCGTTGGCGGGACGATCGACGCGATGGTGAAGTCGCGATCGGTGATCGCCGGCTTCACGCCCTTGGGCAGCGTGATGTTGGAGATGTGGATGATGTCGCCGATTTCTCGGCCAGCCAGCGAAATCTCGATCGCGTCGGGGATGGCGGATGCATCACACACCAGTTCCAGCTCATGCTGGATGATGTTGAGCACGCCATTGCCCTTGGCGATGCCGGGGGAATCGTCTTCATCGGTGAAGTGGACGGGCACGTTCACGGTCACGGTCGAATGCTCGCCGATGCGCAGGAAATCGACATGCACGGGCCGGTCGGTAACCGGATCGAACGCGACATCCTTTGGCAGCGTCAGCGCGGGCGTGCCGGCAACGTCCAGGATCACGGTGGAATTCATGAAATGCCCGGTCATCAGGGCGCGCATCAGCGCCTTTTCCTCGAGATGGATCGAGACGGGTTCTTTCTTGTCGCCATAAATTACGGCGGGTACGCGGCCTTCACGACGGAGTGAACGGGAGGCTCCCTTGCCAACCTGTTCACGCGTCTCGGCTGCGAGCGTCAGCTGTTCGCTCATGTCAGTCTCCGATATGCATGTGTCAATTCCGGCCAAGCCTCCAGGGATGACCCTGACCGGAAGCGGCGGCGCATAGCGGAGTGGGGGGCGAAGTGCAAGGCGCGGGGGCGTGCGGGGCCTATTGTATGCGCCGCACCATCAGCCCCGATCGCCGCAGCATGGCGACCACGGACTGCCTGCCCACCAGATGGCCCGCGCCCACCGCGACCAGCAGCTTGCCCGGCGCGCGCATCCGCCCGGCAATCCACCGGCTCCAGCGGGCATTGCGGCCAGTGAGCAGCGCGACCTGCATGGCTGGCGCGCCGGTGAACAGACGATCATTGCTGCGCGCCATGGCGGCCAGATCACCGGTAGACCATGCCGCCAGCGTGCGGGCGTATCCGGTGCGATCGGTGATCGCCAGGGCCAGCAGGCGGCGCTGATCCGGTTCGGCCAGGCCGTCGAACAGCGCCAACTGGCTGCCGGCGGTTTCGAACGCGCGTTGCGGGCGACCCGCAAAACGGCGTGCCAGCACGCGCTCCACGCCATTGGCGGGATCTGCGCCCGCCGCCCGAGCGTGGCCATTTTCCAGCGTCAGCGCCGCCGCCCAGCTTTCCTGCCGGTCAAGCGAGGGGGCGGATTCACCGGCATCGACGATGGCGCGGGCCAAGGCGGGGCGCAGCGCCACGGGAATGCGCGCCGCGATTGGCGGCAAGCCCTGGTGCTGCGCCAGAGCGGCAAATTGCGCGCTGATCGCCACCGGATCGGGCGGAGGAATTTCAGTCACGAGCAGGTCCGCGCTATCGATCGCGCGGCGGATTGCCGGGGTTTCCCACGCCACATCGCCGGGCAGCGCGTGGATCGTGCCGAGCAGCCAGATCGTCGTATCGGCATCGCGCACCACGAAAAGAGCCGGCCGCGCCTGGGCAGGGCGCGACCGGCTGCAACCGGGCAAGGCGATCAAGGCAGCGATCAAAAGGGGCGTGATCAGCCGCAATCGCATCAGCCCGGAACTCTCAATAGTTGACCCGCGTCGCGGTCAGCTTGCGGGTGCCAAGCTGCACCTGAACGCTGTCCTTGCCGGCCAGATGCCCGGCGCCCACCGCGATAAACACCGTGCCGGGCTTTTTCATCCGATCGTCGATCCACTGTGCCCAGCGGATGTTCCGCTGCTTCAGCAGGACGTCATAGAGCTTCGGCAGCTTGTCGATATCGCGGTTCATGACCGCCGCCAGCGCTTCCGGATTGCCCTTGGTCCAGTTGGCGACCATTTCATCGAGCGTTTTCAGCCCCTGGTCGAAATCGTCTACCCCCAGTTCCAGAAACTGAATCTGCTCTGCTTCGGACAGGTTGGCGAAATATCCTAGCTGCTGCACCAGCGTCTCCAGCCCGGTTACAGGCTTGCCCGCAGCCTTGGCCGCCGCATCAATCGCGCGTTCCGCACCCGATGCAGGATCATATCCACCCTTTTGAATCTGCAGCTGGGCCATGGTGACCGCCGCAAACCAGGGGTAAAGCTGGTCGAACGCTGCGGGCGGCACGCCCAGCTTGCCCAGCGCGGCGGCAAACGCGGCACGCTTTTCGGGGTGAAGCTTGTTGGTCAGGGTGGGGCCGTCCGGGTCTACCACGAGCGGCAGCAACACCTTTTGTGCTTCCTCGTCGCTTGGCAGCGGAATTTCCAGCACGACTTCCTGGCTGGCGTCGAACGCCTTTTTCACGCCTTCGTCGAACCAGCTGAGGCCCGGTTTCAGCACATGGATGGTGCCGAACAGATAGATCGTCGTGTCGGCATCCTTCACCACCCAAAGCGCGGGATCGGCATCCACGGTCGCAACCGGTTTGGCAGCAGGGGCCGGGGCGGGCGCCGCCGTCTGGGCGAGCGCCGGGGTGCCCATGATCAGGGCAAGGCTGGCAGTCAGCCCAAGAAAACGCATTTTCATCACGTCATTTCCTCATCAGCAATTAAAGTGGTTGGGTAAAGAAGGTCGCCCGTCAGAAACGGAATTTATGCCAGAAATAGGCGGCCATCGTGGCCACGACAGTGATCACGAACAGGACCTCGTGCACCGGCTCTTGAACCAATCCGCCTTTCCAAAGCAGATACCAGCTGGGGTACAGCGTCAGGTAGATGTTCACGCCCCAGATGCTGCCGACATAGTTGTTCTTGCGCTCCAGCTCGTCGATCGACCGGAAATAGCGCCAGCTGCCGCCGGCAATCAGCAGTACATATGTCAGCACCGCGCCAATCGCGAAGGCCGGCGGGAAGCTGCCGATGCCGGATGGTGCTTCATTTTCCACCAGCGCGCCGATCAGGCCGAGTACGAACCCGCCCAGCATCAGCCCGCCAATCGTCATCATGATCCGGCGCGAACGTGCCCGGGAAGCCCGCTCGCCGGGGCCAATCTCACGCTCAGCCATGATCAATCTCGCCGTCATCGAAAATCTCCTCGATCCGCATGTCGAACAATCGGCCGATGCGGAAGGCGAGGGGGAGCGAAGGATCGTATTTGCCGGTTTCGATCGCATTAACGGCCTGGCGCGATACGCCCAGCCTGCCCCCAAGCTCCGCCTGGCTCCAGTCGCGTTCTGCGCGCAATACTTTCAATCGGTTCTTCATCAATCCTGTCCACATTGTCGTGAACCCCACATGGCCGTAGTCATCGTAACCTGACCCAATGTCAAGCTACACTGACTAAATGCACGCGATTCGCGATAATGTCAAGCGACACTGACAATAGGTCATTGTCCCCTGACCAAGCGTGTCGCCCGCTTGCCCAGGCCCCGGGCAGGCCCCGGACTCGGCCCGGACAGGCATTGACCCGTCACATTGCCCGCGCCAAAGGTGCCCGCGTGTGATGTTGCACCCGCGAAAGTCTGCCCCCCTTGGCCGTTCAACCGCTTAGTTTCCAGCGCATGATCCTGACGCTTCATGATTATTGGAGCGATCATGGCTGCCTGATTCTGCAGCCTTATGACATGGAGATGGGGGCGGGGACGTTCCACACCGCCACCACGCTGCGGGCGCTGGGGCCTGATCCGTGGAATGCTGCGTTTGTGCAGCCCTGCCGCCGCCCCACCGACGGCCGATACGGCGAAAACCCCAATCGGCTGCAGCACTATTACCAGTATCAGGTGATCCTGAAGCCAAGCCCGCCCAATCTGCAGGAGCTGTATCTGGGCAGCCTGGCCGCGATTGGCATCGATATGCTGGCCCATGATATCCGCTTCGTCGAGGATGACTGGGAAAGCCCGACGCTGGGCGCCTGGGGGCTTGGCTGGGAAGTGTGGTGCGACGGCATGGAGGTGACGCAGTTCACCTATTTCCAGCAAATGGGCGGTTTCGATTGCAAGCCGGTGGCGGGCGAACTGACTTACGGGCTTGAGCGGCTGGCGATGTATATCCAGAACAAGGACAGCATCTACGACCTGGCGTATAACGATGCCGGGGTGACATACGGCGATGTTTTCATTGAAAATGAGCGTCAGATGTCGGCCTGGAATTTCGAGGTGGCGAACACCGAAAGCCTGGTCGAGCAGTTCCGCATGCACGCCGCCGAGTGCGAGAACTCGCTGGCCGCGAACCTGCCGATCCCGGCTTACGAACAGGCGATCAAGGCGAGCCATGTCTTCAACCTGTTGCAGGCGCGTGGGGTGATCTCGGTCGCCGAACGCCAGGCCTATATGGGCCGCGTCCGCGACTTGGCGAAGGGCGCATGCCAGGCGTGGATGGACAAAAACGGGTGGGCGGCGTGATGGCCCAGCAACGTCCTCCCCGGCAGGGGGTGGGGTACCGCGCGAAGCGTGGTGGAGGGGGCGTGCCGAAAATGCGCCGCCCGGAGGTGTATGCCGCGCGCAAACTTAGGC
>JBBQDD010000175.1:0-5599 GCA_038319335.1 Sphingomonadales bacterium | reverse complement strand
TGACGGCGCGTGCAGGGCTGGCGGCGGATGTCGCGTTGATCCGCCAGGGGATTGATCCGCGCGCGCCCGCGCTGCGCGGTGCGCCGGACGCATCGTTTCGACTGGTGCTCCAGCGCAAGATTGGCCCCATGCCCGGCGTGCGGGCCATCGAACAACGGCTGATCGCGGAACACCGCCGGGTGGACGCCCGGGCGGCCCGGCTGTTCGCGCAGATCGGCATCGACGGCGCGACGATCGGCGCGCGCTATCGCCAGTTATGGGGCGAACAGACCGGGCGTTACCCCGATAGCGATGCCGGGCGCGATGCGCTGGTTGCGGATATGAACGCGCTGCTGCCGCCGCTGGTCGCGCTGATCCCGGCGCTGATCGGCACGGTGCCCCCCTATTGCCTGAACGTGGCGGCATCGCGCGGATCGATCGCCGATCAGGCAGCCGGCAGGGTGGGCGCGCGGTTGCTGCCGACCGCCACGATGCCCGGGGGCTATGTGATCGACCTGAAGCGCATCGCCGATCGGCCCCGGTGGAGCCTGCCCAGCGTTGTCGCGCATGAACAGCTGCCCGGCCATCTGCTGCAATTGCCCATGGAGGCGGCGGCCAATCCGCATCCCTTGCGGCTGGAATACGCCCCCGCCTTTGCGGAAGGCTGGGGAATCCATATCGAGCGGCTGGTGGCAGACGCTGGCCTATGGCGCGATCCGCGCGCGATGCTCGGCTATCTCCACTGGCGCCTGTTTCGCATTGCGCGCGCGCGGGCCGATATCGGCATTCATGTCCATCGCTGGTCAGCGGATGAGGCGCAGGCGCGGCTGATGGCGTGGCAGGGCGAACCGGCCTATTTCGCCCCGTTCGACAGCGATGTGGCGCGGATCGCGGCGGCCCCCGCCGTCCGCACTGCCGAAATGCTGGCGGCGCTGGCGATAGAAGATGGCGCGCAAGGCAAAAACGGGCGCGCGCTGATGGCGTTTCATCAATCGATGCTGGTCGATGGCCGGATGCGCAACGAAGAGATCACGCGGAGGGCCGCCACATGACGCTATCGCGCCGGGACGCGCTGCTCGCCGCAAGTGGTGCCAGCGCCCTGCTTCTTCCCGCGGCTGCCCATGGCGCGCCCACCCACCGGCCAGTGCAACCCCGGCGCGGGCTGGATAACCAGCGCGTGCCTGATCTGGGCGATGGCCGTTTCCTCAACCCGGTACTGGCAGGGGATCATCCCGATCCTGCCATCCTGAAGGACGGCGACGATTATTACGCCACCTTTTCCAGTTTCGACAGCTATCCCGGCTGCATCATCTGGCATTCGCGCGATCTGGTGAGCTGGCAGCCGATTAGCCCGGCGCTCACTCGCAATATCGGCGCTGTCTGGGCGGTCAGCCTGGCAAAACATGATGGCCGGTATTTTCTCTATATCCCGGTCAAGTCGAAGCCCAATTCGATCTTCGTCATCCACGCCGATCGGATCGAGGGGCCGTGGAGCGACCCCATCGACCTGAACCTGCCCCGCCATATCGATCCGTGCCATGTCGTGGGGGAGGATGGCGCGCGCTGGCTGTTCCTGTCGGGCGGGGACCGCGTGGCGCTGCGTGCGGACGGGCTGGCCACCATCGGAGCACCGGAACATGTCTATGATCCGTGGCGATACCCCAGCGACTGGGTGGTGGAGGGCTTTTCACCCGAAGGGCCCAAGATTACGCGGCGTGGGGACTGGTTCTACCTGATCACGGCGGTGGGCGGCACCGCTGGCCCCCCGACCGGGCATATGGTGATCGCGGCGCGCGCACGATCGATCAACGGGCCATGGGAAAACTGCCCCCACAACCCGCTGGTGCGCACGCGCGACAGCGCCGAACGCTGGTGGTGCCGGGGCCATGCATCGCTGGTGGAGGGGCCGGGGGGTGACTGGTGGGCGGCGTATCACGGGTATGAAAACGGCTATTGGACGCTGGGGCGGCAGATGCTGCTCGATCCGGTGCGCTGGACTGCCGATGGATGGCCCCAGATGACGGGCGGTGACCTATCGATGCCACTGGCAAAGCCAAAAGGGGGCGGGGCGGTGCCGCACGGCATGGCCCTGTCCGACGCATTCGACACGCAGGCGCTTGGCAGCCGGTGGAGCTTCTTTCGCCCAACCGCCGATGAGGCCCGGCGGGTAACAGCCGCGGGCGGGGTGCTGACGCTGGCCGGCAAGGGCACCGCACCAGTGGACAGCGCACCGTTGCTGACGATCGCTGCCGATACCGCTTACCGGTTCGAATGCTTGGTTGAGATTGATCCCGGCACGACGGCGGGGCTGCTGCTGTTTTATGATGACCGGCTATATTGCGGGCTTGGCTTTGACGCGGCCCGCTTCGTCACCCACCAATATGGTGCGGAACGCGGCCGCCCCGCCAATCCGCACGGCACATCCATGCGCATCCGCGTGACGAATGATCGGCATATCGTCACCTATGATACCAGCGGCGATGGCGGCAAAAGCTGGACCCGGTTCGATCGCGGGATGGAGGTATCGGGCTATCACCACAATGTCCGCGGCGGCTTTCTGATGCTGCGCCCGGGACTTTACGCCGCCGGGCAAGGCAGCGCGCGCTTCAGAGATTTCACGTATCACGCGCTTTAACGGGGCAGGGTGAACCTTGCCTGGTGGAACGACATAACCGCCAACCGGCTGCCGCGCCGATCAGCGAACCGGCGGAACCAGCCCGTTCAGATACGCCTCGATATGGGTGTAGCCATCCTTGCCGATGCCCGCTGAATCGTCCTTTGTCGGGTTCAGGTGCCGGGCCGTCTCCCACGCATCGGGCATGCCGTCGCCGTCGCTGTCGCGGGGGGCGGGCAGTGACTTGAGGATGGGCCAGCCGCCCATGTCCTTCTGGCTGTCAATCTGGTGCCCGGTGCGATCGCGCACGCCCTGGATCACCGCGATATCAACCGCATCACGCGCTTTTGATGCGCCCGCCATCGCCAGCACCCGGGCATAGGCGGTCGCTGCCGGATCATGCGCCACGGGGGCAACATCAACCGGCGCGGCCAACCGATATCCATCGGGCTGGACGCCAACCACAAGGCTCCACGGATCGGCGGGAACCGTGCCATTCATGCTATTTGCGGCGAAATAGGCCTTTGCGAGCATGTCCGATTCTTCAAAAGCGACGGATTTTTTGGATTGCGGCCCGGAAAAATAGCTGTTTGCGATGAAATTATATCGTGAAAGCGTCGCCTTGTCGGCATTGTATCCCGAATGGCCCCCGCCCCAGTTATAAAACACGTTGGAGCGGAAATCGAAAAACGCGCCGACCGGATCGACATCGGGCCCCGAATAATTGCCCGGGCGCGGCATCCGCGCGTCATGATTGGCCCATAGATTGTGGTGGAAGCTCGCTTTTGATCCGCGCCCGCCACGGATCAGGCTGCCATAGCCATGATCGCCCTTGGCATGCAGCGAGTGAGTGAGCGAATTGGCGATGATCGACCATTGCACGGTCAGGTCATAATAGCCCTCACCCGGCTTGGTGTAATTGGCCGATGCCGACAGCGTTTCATCAACCGACCAGCTTGCCGATACATGATCGAGGATGATGCGGTGCCCCGCTGCCACCCAGATCGCATCGCTTTCGGTTTTCGATTCATCGCCCAGGCGCGATCGGATGTAGCGGATGACAACATCGTCGGCGGCGATTTCAAGCGGATGATCACGCAGCGTGATGCCGTCCCCCGGTGCGCTTTGCCCTGCAATCGTCACGCGGCCCTCACGAATGCGCAGCGGCTTGGTGAGCTTGATTGTCCCCGAAAGCGCAAACACAATGATGCGCGGGCCCGCCGTCTCGACTGCGGCACGCAGGCTGCCGGGCCCTGCATCTTCCAGCGTGGTGACCCGCAGCACCCGGCCGCCGCGCCCGCCAAGCGCCAGCCGCCCGGCACCCTCTGCCCCCGGAAACGCCAGCTGTTCTGCTGCCACCGGTGCCGATGTCAGCACCAGCAATCCGGCGAGCAGAACAGCGTGTTTCATCATCACTCCTTTGGTCGTTCCGCGGGAAGCCTTAGAAAACCAGCCGCAGCCCAGCGGTGATGATCCGTCCGGTGCCAGCATAGAGTGAGCTCAGCTGGTTGGCGGCATAGATGGACCGGAACTGCGGCGCGTTCGTCATGTTGCGCCCCTCCAGCGAAATCCGCGCCCAGGGTGTCAGCGCATAGCTGGTCGAGAAATCCAGGTTGAACGTGTTCCCGTTATACCCGAAATCGGCGACCACCGGTGAATTGCACACCGCGCCTGCATTGGTGGTGAGCCCCACGCTGCAGGTGCCCGTCGCCAGCGGAAAGCGGTTCACATATTGCGTGCGATACGCACCCGAAATGCGCGCCGAGAACTTCTTGTCCTCATAATAGAATGTCGCGTTGAAGGCATCGGGTGACGTGTTCAGGAACGGGGCGCTGGCATAGGTGTTGATCGCCGTTGCCGTGCCGCCGGTCTGGGTTGTCGACAGCGTCGTCCCCGTCAAATAGCTCAGCCGCGACTGGATATGGGTATAGTTTGCGGTCACGCCGAAATTATCCCACGGCGCAGGCAGGAAGCTGAAGTTCGACTGGACGTTGATTTCGATCCCGCGGATCACGCCGCCCGGCGCATCGTTGAACTGGCGCACCGCATAAACGCCATTGGCCTGGGTATAGGCAAGCAGCGTCGGCGCGGTGATGGTCCCCAGAATTGCCTGGTACGTCACCGGATCATATACAGATGACAGCGGCACTTCGCCTGCGGTCTGTTGCGGGAAATTGGCCAGATCCTTGACGAACAACGCCACCGCGATCAGCCCGTTCTTGCCGAAATATTTCTCGAAGCTCAGGTCGAAATTGGTCGCGCGGAACGGCTTCAGATAGGGATTGCCCACCGTTACCGCCGGGGCAGAGCCATTGGTCGGCAGGCCGGTGGGGAACGCGGTGGTGCCGGGGGTGAGCGATGAAAGCTGCGGCCGTGCGATTACCTTTGATCCGGCAAAACGCACCAGGAAGTTCGGCGCGACTGTCCACACCAGGTTACCGGCGGGCAGCACATCGGTGTAGCTGTTGGTCGCCGTGACGACCACGCCGACCACGCCATTGCCCGCGCCGCCAACCGAACCGGTCGCGTCGACCCGGGTGTTCGCCACGCGGACGCCCGCATTGCCGCGAATGGGCCGCCCGAACAATTCGGTATCCCAATCAACCTGGAAAAAGCCCGCCAGATCGCGTTCGTTGACCCGGTTGGCGTTGCGGCCATCGGTCGTCAGCCGGTAATCGGAATATTGGTTCACGCAGTTGCAATCGATGCCGAAGGTGCTGATGAACTTGTTGAGATCAGGCACGAAAAAGCTCGTTGGCGTGCCGTTTGGCACGGTAATGCCCTGGCCAAAGCCAACCGTGCGGCCAAGGCTGGTGATCGAGCTGATCCCGGCTTCGGCAAGCGTTGGGTTGATCGCCTCAACCGTGGTGTTGTTGCGCCCTGAACTGCTGAAATAGGTAAAGCGCTTATAGGTCAGCCCCGCGCTCAGCTTCAGTTCCGGGCTGACATCCCAGGCCAGGCTGCCCCGGCTGACGGTGAAGGTGTTGCGGACGTCATCCGAAAAGA
>JBBQDD010000174.1:0-5632 GCA_038319335.1 Sphingomonadales bacterium | reverse complement strand
GATGAGCTCGCGCCGCACATCGTGCGCACCTATCATCCGGGGCAGTAAGCGATGACGGTCGACAGCAACCCCCATGGCCCCGGCACCAAGGTAACCTTGCCCGCGCGACCCGAACCGATCCGGATGACCGCGCAGGACACCGCCGTCGTCGTGATCGACATGCAGAACGCCTATGCCAGCGAAGGCGGCTATGTCGATCTGGCCGGGTTCGACATTGCTGGTGCGGCAGGCACGATCGGCAAGATTGCCACGGTGCTTGCCACCGCACGCGCGGCGGGCGTGCAGGTGGTGTACCTGCAAAATGGCTGGGATGCCGATTATGTCGAGGCGGGCGGCCCGGGATCGCCCAACTGGCATAAATCCAACGCGCTGAAGACGATGCGGGCACGGCCAGAACTTGCCGGGCAATTGCTGGCGCGTGGCGGCTGGGATTATGATCTGGTTGATGCGCTCAAGCCGCAGCCGGGTGATATCTCACTCCACAAGACGCGCTACTCGGCGTTTTTCAATTCACAGCTCGACAGTGTGCTGCGGGCGCGGGGTATAAGGCATCTCGTTTTTGTCGGCATCGCGACGAATGTGTGCGTGGAAAGTACGCTGCGCGACGGGTTTCACCTCGAATATTTCGGTGTGATGCTGGAGGATGCGACGCACCATCTGGGGCCACCTGCGATGCAGGAGGCAACCGTCTATAACGTCGAGAAATTCTTCGGCTGGGTATCGACCGTGGCCGATTTCTGCGGCACCTTTGGCCAGATGCCCAAGGAATAAGGACCGTCGATGCCGTTCGAAGCGATCAACCCGCCACAATTCCCCACCCCGATCGCGCCATTTTCGGCAGGCAGCAAGGCGGGCAACACCGTGTACGTATCGGGCACGCTGGCGCTGGGCGAAGACGGCGTGGTGCTGCACCCCGGTGACGCGACCGCACAGACCCGGCATGTGCTGGAGGTGATAAAGACGACGCTTGAGGCGGCAGGCGCGACGCTGGCGGATGTCGCGTTCAACCACATCTTCCTGAAGGACTGGGCCGATTACGCGGCAATGAACGCGGTCTATGCCGAGTATTTCCCAGGCGCGAAGCCCGCGCGCTATTGCATCCAGTGCGGGCTGGTGAAATCGGATTGCCTGGTGGAAATTGCCAGCGTGGCGCACATTGGTTGATGTGATCACGCCAAATCCTCCCCGGTACGGGGAGGGGGACCATGCGCAGCATGGTGGAGGGGGTTATCCTCCAGTGATGCGCTTGCGGCCTACCCCCTCCACCGCTTCGCGGTCCCCCTCCCCGTACCGGGGAGGATCATAGATGCCCCACGCTGCTGACCTCTACTACGAATGGCACGGCCCAGCTGATGCACCCGTCGTCATCCTGTCGCCAGGGTTGGGCGGATCGGCGGGATATTGGACGCCCAATCTGGCCGAGCTCGCCGCGCAATACCGCGTTTTGCTATATGATCACCGGGGCACGGCACGCAGCGACCGGGCATTGCCGCAAACCGTCACCGTGGACGACATGGCCGGTGACCTGATCGCCCTGATGGACGCGCTGGGCATCGCGCGAGCGCACCTGATTGGCCATGCCGCTGGCGGGATTATCGGGCTGGCAATGGCGCTCAATACACCCGAACGGCTCGGCAAGCTGGTCGTGGTCAATGGCTGGGTGGCACCCGATCCGCATTTTGCGCGCTGTTTCGATGTCCGCCTGACGTTGTTACGCCATGCAGGCCCCGCCGCCTATGTGCGTGCGCAGCCGATTTTTCTTTACCCGGCCGACTGGATTTCAGCGCACAGCGCAGCGCTCGATGCCGAAGAACCGCTGCACCTCAGCCACTTTCCGCCACACGAAAATATTGAACGCCGCGTCGCCGCATTGAAGGCGTTCGACATTGCCGACCGGCTGGATGAGATTGACGTACCGGTGCTCGCCATCGTCGCGGCTGACGATATGCTTGTCCCGGCCTCCGCCTCCGATCGCCTCGAAACCGGCATCACCGGTGCGCGGCGCGTGACGATGGCGTGGGGCGGCCATGCCTGTAACATCACCGATCCCGATCGTTTCAATGCGATCGTACTCGAATTTCTGGGGGATTGATCATCATGCAAGTCGGCGTCTTCGTGCCCATCAACAACAATGGCTGGCTGATTTCGGAGAATGCGCCGCAGTACATGCCGAGCTTCGATCTCAACAAGGAAATCGCGATCCGCGCCGAGAAATACGGCCTCGATTTTCTGCTCTCGATGATCAAGCTGCGCGGGTTTGGCGGCAAGACCGAGTTCTGGGAATATGGCCTGGAAAGCTTCACCTTGATGGCGGGCCTCGCCGCGGTTACGAGCAAGATCAAGATTTACGCGACCTGCCCCACCCTCGTCATCCCGCCCGCCTTCGCCGCGCGGATGTGCAACACGATCGATTCGATCAGCCATGGCCGGTTCGGGCTGAACCTGATCACCGGCTGGCAAAAACCCGAATACAGCCAGATGGGGCTGTGGCCGGGCGAGGATCATTTCCGCAACCGGTACAAGATGCTCGACGAATATGCC
Source organism: Sphingomonadales bacterium (assembly GCA_038319335.1). Lineage (GTDB taxonomy): Bacteria > Pseudomonadota > Alphaproteobacteria > Sphingomonadales > Sphingomonadaceae > Sphingomonas. The sequence continues at coordinate 3,091 of JBBQDD010000174.1, read as the reverse complement.
CGCATCCTGCGCGAATTGTGGGAAACCGGGCGCAGCGACTTCAAGGGCGATTATTACCAGATGGACGATTGCCTCGTCCGCCCAAAGCCGCAAGGCGACATGAAGATCATCTGCGCAGGCTCTTCCGACGACGGCCTCGCCTTCTCTGCGCAATGGGCGGATTATGCGTTCTGTTTGGGCAAGGGCGTCAACACGCCGACCGCCTTCGCCTCCAACAATGAACGCCTGGCGATGGCAACCGCCAAGACCGGACGGGACGTATCGGTGTTCGTGCTGGTGATGGTCATCGCCGCCGCGACCGACGAAGAAGCCATGGCAAAGTGGAAACACTATAACGACGGCGTCGATCATGCCGCCATCGCCTGGCTGGCTGATCAGGGCGCGGCAGACAAGGTGAACGCCACCACCAATGTACGCCAGCTTGCCGCCCCCGAAGGCGCCGTGAACATCAACATGGGCACGCTCGTCGGCAGCTACGCCAGCGTGGCGCGGATGCTGGATGAGATGGCGACGGTGCCCAACACCGGTGGCGTTCTGCTGACGTTCGACGATTTTATCGAAGGCGTGGAGGCGTTTGGCCAGCACATCCAGCCGCTGATGAAAAGCCGGGGTTAAGCACGGCTGGCCCTGTCAACGCCCTGACCGTCGCAGCATCGGCGCTTCCCCGGCGAAGGTCGGGGTCAATTTGCGCTGGCTGAGCAAACCGGGCGATCGCCTTTCCACCGAAAACACTACCATGAGAGTGTGTCGATGTGACGCTTCTCCACTGCCGCCCTTGCGAGCGCAGCGAACCAATCCAGCGTGCCGCGAGTGGTGAGGTTGGATTTCTTCGCCGCGCTCGCAATGACGATTCAGAATTTATGAAGCGCGCTTTACGCCCCAGCCTTCGCCGGGGAAGCGCCTTTAAACAGCTTGGTGGCACGCGATCATCACGCACCAGGGACGCAATCGACCGCCCACGCGCACCAACACGCATAGCTTTCGCCCCGATACCCGGTTAGAAAACGCGTCATGCTTCGCCCCAAAACGCACCGCTTCTATTCCATCCACGCGCAGGAAATGGTGCGCGTTGCCGCCACCACGCCGCGCGCCACGGTGGGCGATCCCGCTGCCAATGCCCAGGCGGCGATTGCGCTGGTGAAAAAGGCAGCGGCTGACGGCGTCGACCTGATCGTTTTTCCTGAACTCAGCCTGTCATCCTACGCCATCGATGATCTCCATATGCAGGCAGCGCACCACCGCGCGACCGAGGCGGCGATCGCAACACTGGCCAGCGGCACCGCAAAACTCGCCACCGTCATGCTCGTCGGCGCGGCCATTCCCCGCAACGGGCGGTTGTATAACTGCGCGCTGGCCATTGCGCGCGGCAAGATTCTGGGCGTGGTGCCAAAGACTTTCCTGCCCAATTACCGCGAATTCTATGAAAAGCGCTGGTTTGCCAGCGGCGCCGGGATCACCGGGATGGAGATTGATCTGGCCGGGCAGCGGGTGCCCTTTGGCACCGATCTGTTGTTCGCCGCCAGCGACCTGCCGCATTTCGTTTTCCATGCGGAGATTTGCGAGGATTTCTGGGCGCCCACCCCGCCTTCCACCAATGGCGCGCTGGCTGGGGCGTATATCTGCTGCAACCTTTCCGCCTCCCCCATCCTGATCGGCAAGGCGCGTGACCGGGCGATGCTCGCCTCCGCCCAGTCATCGCGGGCGATCTGCGCTTATGTGTTTTCCGCGTCAGGCCCGGGGGAGAGCACCAATGATCTGGCCTGGGATGGCCAGAGCCTGATCCATGAAAATGGCGATTTGCTGAAGGAATCGCAGCGTTTCCGGTGTGAGGCCGATACGATCATTGCCGATATCGATGTCGCCCGGCTGCGGATTGAGCGGATGCGCAACGGCACCTTCAACGATGCCGCACGGCTGGCGGGTGACCCGGAATATGAATTCCGCCGTATCGCCTTTGAACACAAGCCCGATTTCGCCGATATCGGGCTGAAGCGCGAGCTGCGGCGCTTCCCCTTCGTGCCCAACACGCCCGAGCGGCTCGATGCCGATTGCTACGAAGCGTTCAACATCCAGGTCGAAGGGCTGATGACCCGGATCGAGGCATCGCGGGTCGAGCGGCTGGTGATCGGCATTTCGGGGGGGCTTGATTCCACCCATGCGCTGATCGTTGCAGTCAAGGCGTTCGACCGGATGAAAATCCCGCGTGACCGCATCCTTGGCTACACCATGCCCGGCTTTGCGACGAGCGATGGCACCAAAGCGAACGCCTGGAAGCTGATGCGCGCGCTGGGCGTGGCGGGCGACGAGATTGATATCCGCCCCGCCGCGAACCAGATGCTCGCCGATATCGGCCACCCCTTTGCCAAGGGGAAAAAGCAGTATGACGTCACGTTCGAGAATGTGCAGGCGGGCCTGCGCACCGATTATCTGTTCCGGCTGGCGAACCAGCATAACGCGCTGGTGGTGGGCACTGGTGATCTGTCAGAGGTTGCGCTCGGCTGGTGCACTTACGGCGTGGGCGATCACATGAGCCATTACGGCGTCAATGCGGGCGTCCCCAAAACATTGATCCAGCATTTGATCCGCTGGACGATCGCGACCGATTTCTGGGATCTGGAAACGGCCAGCGTGCTGAACGCAATCCTGGCGACAGAGATTTCGCCCGAGCTGGTGCCCGCCGACGCTGGTGGCACGCTACAAAGCACGCAGGACCGGATTGGCCCTTATGAGCTGCATGATTTCTTTGTGCATTACACGGTGCGGCAGGGGCAATTGCCGTCGAAAATCGCCTTTCTGGCATGGCATGCGTGGAAAGACGCCAGCACAGGCCGCTGGCCGCGCGGCTTTCCGGTGGCAGAGCGCAATGCCTATGACCTGCCGGTGATCAAGAAATGGCTTGAAGAATTTCTGTACCGCTTCTTCACGACCAGCCAGTTCAAACGCACTGCCATGCCCAATGGGCCAAAGGTATCGAGTGGCGGCTCGTTATCCCCCAGAGGCGACTGGCGCGCGCCCAGCGATGGAGCCGCGACGGTTTGGCTGGAGGAATTGCGGGCGAATTGCCCCTGATTGCGGGCGCTATTCGGCCGCC
>JBBQDD010000173.1:0-5655 GCA_038319335.1 Sphingomonadales bacterium | reverse complement strand
AAGCTGCGCCGATTTGCCCATCGCGCCGATGAAGAGCAACAGGCACAGCACCGTCATCGTATCGGCGCGGAACCACAGGAACCCGATGGTAGACCCGGCCATACCGGGCGCGAGCCGCAGAATCTCATCGATCTGGACGGTGTTGAACACCAGATAGGTGCCGAAAATACCGAGCATGAAGCCCAGATCGCCCACGCGGTTGACGACAAAGGCCTTGATCGCGGCGGCACTTGCGCTGGGTTTCCTGAACCAGAAACCGATCAGCAGATAGCTGGCGAGGCCCACCCCTTCCCAGCCGAAAAACATCTGGACGATGTTATCAGCGGTCACCAGCATCAGCATGGCGAAGGTGAATAGGGAGAGGTACGCAAAGAACCGGGGCTGATCCGGGTCTTCCTCCATATAGCCCCAGCTATAAAGGTGGACGAGCGCGGACACCGATGTGATCACCACCAGCATCACCGACGTCAACGCATCGACGCGCAGTGCCCATGTGATGTCGAGGCTGCCCGATCGGATCCAGTCGAACACCGGCGTTACGCCGGGGCTGGCGGTGCCTGAAACGAAGCCCAGGAAAATCGGCCATGACAGCGCGCAGGATGCGAACAGCGCCGCCGTCGTCACGATCTTGGCGGGCACATTGCCGATCGCACGGTTGCCCAGCCCGGCCACAATCGCCGCAAGCAACGGCAGGAAGACGATGAGGAGGATCACCGAATGATTACCCCTTCATCCGGTTGATATCATCGACCGCAATCGTGCCGCGACCACGGAAATAGATGACGAGAATGGCCAGCCCGATCGCCGCTTCACCCGCCGCCACCGTCAGCACGAACATCGCGAACACCTGCCCCACCAGATCGTGGAGAAAGGCCGAGAAAGCGACGAAATTCAGGTTTACCGCGAGCAGGATCAGCTCGATCGCCATCAGGATGACGATCACATTCTTGCGGTTCAGGAAGATGCCCAGCACCCCCATGGTGAAAAGGATCGCGGCGACGACGAGGTAGTGGACCAGGCCGATCATCGCGCGAACCCCTCGTCCGAAAAACCATCGTCACCCTGAACTTGTTTCAGGGTCCATCGCGCCATTCGGGCGAACGGCTGCGTCGGCACGGTGGATGCTGAAACTAGTTCAGCATGACGGCGTTGCGGGGCGTAGATGTAGCTCACAGCTCCACCCCCTGGCCCACAGGCGCATCGACGTTGCGCGTGGCATCCTGCGGACGGCGGGCGACCTGGCGGGCGATATTCTGCGGCTTCACCCCGCCGCGCTGCCGGTGCGTCAGCACGATCGCGCCGATCATCGCAACGAGCAGCACCAGGCCAGCGCCTTCGAAAATATACAGATAGCGGGTGTAGAGCAGGTTGCCTATCGCCTCGATATTGGGCACGTCGCCCGTCATCGGCGCGATCCGCCGGGCGAGCGCAATGCCACCCGCCGACCATGCCTGCACCGCGACAAATAACTCAACCGCCAGCGCCACGGCCAGCGCCAGGCCCGGCCACAGGTAACGTACAAAGCCGCTGCGCATCTCGGCAAAATCGATGTTCAGCATCATCACGACGAACAGGAACAACACCGATACCGCGCCGACATAAACGATGACGAGCAGCATCGCGATGAACTCTGCCCCCACCAGCAGCATCAGCCCGGCCGCGTTGAAGAACGCGAAAATCAGCCACAGCACCGAATGCACTGGATTGCGCGAGGCAATCGTCATCGCGCCCGATACCAGCACGATCGACGCGAACAGGTAAAAGGCGAAAACCTGGATCATGCCCGCCAAAATTCCGTCACCCCAGCGAACGCCGCGGTCTCGAGGATGCAGCGCGTACCCGAGCCGCTTGAGACCCCGGCGTTCGCCGGGGTGACGTGGTGGTGGTGAATCATGATTGTCCCTGAAGTCACAGCGCGCTTAACGGTACGGGGCATCGGCGGCAAGGTTTGCCGCGATCACACGCTCCCACCGGTCGCCATTATCCAGCAATTTCGCCTTGTCGTAGATCAGCTCCTCGCGCGTTTCGGTCGCGAACTCGAAATTCGGACCCTCCACCACCGCGTCGACCGGGCAAGCCTCAGCGCACAGCCCGCAATAAATGCACTTGGTCATATCGATATCGTAGCGGGTCGTGCGGCGCGAACCGTCATCACGCGGCTCCGCCTCGATGGTGATGGCCTGCGCCGGGCACACCGCCTCACAAAGCTTGCACGCGATGCAACGCTCCTCACCAGTGGGATAACGACGCAGCGCATGCTCGCCCCGGAAACGCGGCGAAATGGGGTTCTTTTCGTAAGGATAGTTGATTGTCGCCTTCGCCTTGAAGAAATACTTCAGGGTCAGCGCGTGGGCGCGAACAAACTCCCACAAAGTGAAGGCCTTGATGGTCTGGCCGATGTTCATGAACGGTTATCCGGTTGTCGGGGCAGGTTTTGCCTGCAAATGCCGTCGGTTGGGTATTTGGGCTTTGGTAGCTGGTATGTTTTTGCGGGAACCGACAGCCCTTCGCGAAAGGTCATGCTGACGCCGTAAAGTCGGTCCTTCGGATCGCACTCGGTGCCCACCCGAGCCAGCATCAAAAAGCCGCTCACCACGAACACCCACACCAGCGACAGCGGCAGGAAGACCTTCCACCCCAGCCGCATCAGCTGATCATAGCGATAGCGCGGCACGGTCGCCTTCACCCAGCTGAACAGGAAGAAGAAGAAGCACATCTTCAAAAACAGCCAGATGATGCCCGGCACGTAATAAAGCGGTGCCCAATCGAGCGGCGGCAGATAGCCACCCCAGAACAGGGTGGCGTTCAGCGTGCACATCAGGATCACATTGGCATATTCGCCCAGCCAGTAGAGCGCGAACGCCATGCTGGAATATTCGGTCTGATAGCCGGCGACGAGCTCGCTTTCCGCTTCGGTCAGGTCGAAAGGCGCCCGCTGTGTTTCGGCCAGTGACGAGATGAAGAACACCACCGCCATCGGGAACAGCAGCGGGTTGAACGCGAAACCGTTAACCGGCAGCCACGCAAAGCCCAAGACGTTCTTCTGCGCCTCAACAATCGCCGCCAGATTGAAGCTGCCCGTCCACAACACCACCGAAATCAGCACAAAGCCAATCGCGACCTCATAACTCACCATCTGCGCCGCCGCGCGAATGGCCGAGAAGAACGGATATTTCGAGTTGGACGACCAGCCCGCCAGAATGATGCCGTACACGCCGAGCGAACTCGCCGCGAGCACGTACAGCAGCCCGACATTGATGTTAGACAGGATCAGATCGGCCTGGAACGGCACCACCGCCCACACGATCAACGCAACCGTAAAGGTGATGATTGGCGCGAGCAGGAACAGCCCCTTGTTCGCGCTAGACGGTATGATCGTTTCCTGCAGGAATACCTTCAGCCCATCCGCGAAGGATTGCAGAATGCCGAACGGCCCCACCACGTTCGGCCCGCGCCGCAGCGCCATCGACGCCCAGATCTTGCGATCAGCATAGATGATGAGCGCGACCGCGAGCATGACAGGGAGCGCGATCAGCAGGATGTCGATCAGCGTCGCGAGGAACCACGCGCCCTCAAACGGCATGCCAAGATAGGTGAACCACCAGGTCATGATGGCGCCCCAACCATCGTCACCCCAGCAAAAGCTGGGGTCTTACGATAACAAAGCCCGCGCTTGCGGTACGAGACCCCAGCCTTTGCTGGGGTGACGAGGAAGTGGGAACCCATCACTCCGCCGCCTCCGCGAAATCCTGGCCATGGATCAGTTCGGCCGAGCAGCGCTGCATGGTCGGGCTGGCGCGGCAGATGGCGTTGGTCAGATAGAAATCCTTGATCGGATAGGCGATCTCGCCCTCCCCCTTCGCGTCGAGCTTGGGCGGTGCCCATTCGAAGGTCGCCAGCCCCAATTGCTCAAGCGCAGGCACGTCGCGCGCCATTTCCGCCCGCAGCTGATCGATCGTGTCGAACGGCAGCGTCTGGCCCATCACTGCAGATAGCGCCCGCAGGATCGTCCAGTCGTCGCGCGCATCGCCGGGGGCGAACACCGCCTGCTCGCCGCGCTGCACCCGCCCCTCGGTATTCACCCAGGTGCCCGATTTCTCGGCATAGCTCGCGCCCGGCAGCACGACATCGGCATGCGCCGCGCCTTTGTCGCCATGGTGCCCGATATAGACTTTGAAGCTCTTGGCGAAATCCCAGAAATCAACCTCGTCAGCGCCCAGGAAGAATGTCAGCTTGGGCTTGGCCGCGACGATATCGGCAATGCCGCCCGGCTGCGCATAGCCCAGCATCAGCCCGCCCATCCGCGCCGCCGCCATGTGCACCACATTAAAGCCATTCCACGCGCTGCCATCCTCCAGCGTGCGGACCAGCTTGTGCTTCTTGGCAAAGGCCAGCGCCGCGCCGTGGCCGGATTTCAGCGCTGCACCCCCGACGATGATCATCGGCCGCTGCGCATTCTTGAACGCCTCCGCCGCTGCCTCAGGCAGCTTGCCCAGTGCCGACAGGCCATTGCCCAGCCACTCGACCTTGTACGTCAGGTCCATCTCCGGCCCGATCGCAAACACCTTTGCCCCGCGCTTGATCGCCTTGCGCACCCGGGTATTCACCAGCGACGCTTCCCAGCGCAGGTTGGTACCTACCAGCAGAATCGCATCGGCGCGTTCGGTGCCGGCAATACTGGTGTTGAAATTCACTGCCGCCAGCGATGTGGCGTCATACGCCATGCCGGTCTGCCGTCCCTCCAGCATCGTGGAGCCCATTTTGGCGAGCAGCGCCTTGGCCGCATACATGGTTTCGCAATCAACCAGGTCGCCCGCAATCGCCGCCACGCTGCTGCCCGCCTTTACCGCCGCGATGGCTGCAAACGCCTCATCCCACGTAGCCTCAACCAGCTTGCCGCCCTTGCGCACGAATGGCCGGTCGAGCCGCTTGCGGACCAGCCCATCAATGGCGTGGCGCGTCTTGTCGGTCGCCCATTCCTCGTTCACATCCTCGTTGATGCGCGGCAGGCAGCGCAGCACTTGCCGACCACGACTATCGAGGCGGATGTTGGTGCCCACCGCGTCCATCACGTCAATCGTCAGTGTCTTTTTCAGCTCCCAGGGTCGCGCTTCGAACGCATAGGGCTTGCTGGTCAGCGCACCGACCGGGCACAGATCAACCACATTGCCCGAAAGCTCGCTGGACACCGCATGTTCGAGATAGCTGGTGATCTGCATATTCTCACCGCGCCCGATCGCGCCGATTTCCTCAACGCCGGCCACTTCCTCTGCAAAACGGACGCAGCGCGTGCATTGGATGCAGCGCGTCATCACCGTCTTGACGATGGGGCCCATATATTTCTCGGTCACGGCGCGCTTATTCTCGTCGTACCGTGACGATCCGCGACCATAGGCGACGGACTGATCCTGCAGATCGCATTCGCCGCCCTGATCGCAAATCGGGCAATCGAGCGGGTGGTTGATGAGCAGAAACTCCATCACCCCTTCGCGCGCATTCTTCACCATGGGGGACTTGGTGAACACTTCCTGGTTTTCGGCAGCGGGCAACGCGCAGGATGCCTGCGGCTTGGGCGGGCCGGGCTTCACCTCGACCAGGCACATCCGGCAATTGCCAGCGATGGAAAGCCGTTCGTGATAACAGAAACGCGGGATT
>JBBQDD010000172.1:0-5703 GCA_038319335.1 Sphingomonadales bacterium | reverse complement strand
TGCCACCAGCGCGAACAGGCACAGGATCACCCGAACCAGGCTCATCGCCGCCCGAACAGCTTTTCGATATCGCCATGCGCCAGCTTCACCCAGGTAGGGCGGCCGTGGTTACACTGGCCGGAATGCGGGGTGACCTCCATCTCGCGGAGCAGCGCGTTCATTTCCGCGACTGACAGCACCCGCCCCGCCCGAACCGATCCGTGGCAGGCCATGGTCGCCGCGACATGGTCGATCCGCTCCTTCAGCGACAGCGCCTCGTCATAAGCGGCAAGCTCATCGGCCAGATCAGTGACGAGGCCCACCACATCGCCCTGCCCCAGCATCGCCGGAACGCCGCGCACCAGCATCGCGCGCGGGCCAAAACGTTCCAGCTCAAGCCCGAATTCGCCCAGTTCGGCGGCGCGCGCCTCCAGCCGCTCGCACGCGCTTTCGTCCAGCTCGATCACTTCGGGCAGCAGCAATGCCTGCGCTGCCATCGCCCCGCTCGCCATGCCGCGCCGCATCCGTTCCAGCACGAGCCGTTCGTGCGCGGCATGTTGATCGACAATCACCAGCCCGTCTTCTGCCTCTGCCACAATATAGGTCCGCGCCACCTGCCCGCGCGCCACGCCCAGCGGGAAGGCGATCGATTCGGGCGGCGGTGCGTAAGCGGGTTCAGCGCGACCCTGTGGCGGTGGAGTGAAGAAGGTGCGGCGGGAATCGGCAAGGCGCTGGCCAGTACCCGTCATCCCAGCGAACGCTGGGATCTCCCCGGGGGTCGCATCCGGTGGCATGAGACCCCAGCTTTCGCTGGGGTGACGAAGGTGGTCCGCGTTGGACGATTCGCTGGTCCACCGCGCCAAGGCCGCGTCGTCGGGGCGTTGCATGCTGCGGTGACCGGCCTCGCCCAGCGCGGCCTTCAGCCCGCTGACGATCATTCCGCGCACCAGCGCCGGATCGCGGAACCGCACTTCAGTTTTGGCGGGGTGCACGTTTACGTCCACCATGTCGCTCGGCACATCGAGGAACAGCGCGACCACGGCGTGCCGATCGCGCGCCAGCACATCGGCATAGGCACCCCGCACCGCCCCGGTCAGCAGGCGATCCTTAACCGGGCGGCCATTGACGAAGAGATATTGGTGATCGGCAATTCCGCGATTGAAGGTGGGCAAGCCAGCCACCCCGCCCAGCCTGATGCCTTCGCGCTCCAGATCAACGCCAACGCTGTTGTCGATCAGCGCCCTGTCCGTCAGCGCAGCCACGCGCGCGGGCCGATCGCCGGCGGCAGCGACGTTCAGCGCCTGCCGCCCGTCATGCTCCACGGTAAACGCAATTTCTGGCCGGGCCATTGCCAGCCGCCGGATCACGTCCATGCACGCTGCATATTCAGACCGCGGGGTGCGCAGGAACTTGCGCCGCGCAGGCACCCGCTCGAACAGCCCCTCCACCCGCACCCGCGTGCCCGGCGGCAACCCGGCCGGGCCTTCGCTGGCGAGCACGCCGTTATCGACGATGCGCTGCCACCCCTCAGCCCCGCGCACCCGGCTTTCCAGCGTCATCCGGGCGACGCTGGCGATGGATGGCAATGCCTCGCCGCGAAACCCCAGCGTCGTCACCGCCTCAATCGCCTCGCCGGGCATCTTTGATGTCGCATGGCGTTCCAGCGCGAGCGCCATGTCGGCGCGGCTCATCCCCGATCCGTCATCGATCACCTCGACCAGGTCGATACCGCCGCCCGCCAGCCTGATCGCTATCCGCGCGGCACCTGCATCAAGCGCGTTTTCGACCAGTTCCTTCAGCGCACTGGCGGGCCGTTCGACCACTTCACCGGCAGCAATGCGATTGACGAGATGTTCAGGTAAGCGGCGTATTGACATAAGAGGCGGTCTAGCCCAATCGGCAGCATTCCGCGAGCCGCATCAACAACCAACCAGAGCGTGGATTTTTTCCTAGCTTTGCCGGATTGCTCAAGCAAATTGCCTTGGCCAGCCGGTTGGAATTGATGCAGTTCGGGGATGCAAAACGCTGGCGCCGGGGCGGGTGCGGCTATTGACGGGAATGTAGATGATTTTCTCGCGGTTTTTCAATTTCATGTCGCACGATATGGCGATCGACCTCGGCACCGCCAACACGGTCGTCTATCTGCGTGGACGGGGCATTGTGCTCAACGAGCCTTCGGTGGTTGCGGTTGAAACGATCAACGGCGTCAAGCGCGTCAAGGCCGTGGGCGACGATGCCAAGCTGATGATGGGCAAGACGCCTGACAGCATCCAGGCCATCCGCCCGCTACGCGACGGCGTGATCGCCGATATCGATGTTGCCGAACAGATGATCAGCCACTTCATCCGCAAGGTGCATGGCGGCAAAAGCCGGTTCATGCGCTGGCCCCAGATCGTGATCTGCGTGCCATCAGGCTCCACCAGCGTTGAGCGCCGCGCCATTCGCGATGCCGCCCAGAATGCCGGTGCCAGCCAGGTGTTCCTGATCGAGGAACCAATGGCAGCCGCCATCGGCGCCGATATGCCGGTTACAGAGCCCATCGGATCGATGGTTGTTGATATCGGCGGCGGCACCACCGAAGTCGCTGTCCTCTCCTTGCGCGGTCTGGCTTACACCACATCGGTGCGGGTTGGCGGCGACAAGATGGACGAAGCGATCGTTTCCTATGTACGCCGCAACCATAACCTGCTGATCGGCGAAGCAACCGCCGAACGGATCAAGCAGGAAGTGGGCGTTGCCAAGGCACCGCCTGACGGCATCGGCCAGACCATCCATATCAAGGGTCGCGATCTGGTGAACGGCGTGCCGAAGGAAATCACGATCAACCAGGGCCAGATCGCCGAAGCGCTGAGCGAGCCTGTGGGCACGATTGTGGAGGGCGTGCGCATCGCGCTGGAAAATACCGCGCCTGAACTGGCGGCGGATATCGTCGATCAGGGCATCGTCCTGACAGGCGGCGGTGCGCTGCTGAAATGGATTGATGAAGTGCTGCGCGACGAAACCGGGCTGCCGGTGACGATTGCCGACGATCCTCTCACCTGCGTTGCCATCGGCACGGGACGCGCGCTGGAAGACCCTGTCTTCCGCGGCGTTCTGCTGACGGCCTAGGGAAAGAGCGCGCTCATGGCGCCGCCTCGGAATCGGCGCCCGGGATTTTCGCGGCGGGCGCAATATGGCCTGTTTCTGGGCTATGTTGTCGCGGTTGCCGGATCACTGGTGGCGGCGGCACTGTTGGCCCTGTCGACATTCGATCCATCGACCTTTGCGGCGCTGCGGCTGGGCGTGGCAGAACTGACGACGCCGATTTCATCGGGCGTGGGTGCGGTGGGGCGCGGCATCATTTCCATCCCCGGCGCCATCGGCGATCATTTTACGCTGATGGAGCGCAATGCGGCGCTGCGTAAGGAGATTGAGGATTCGCACGCGCTGCTGATGCGGGCTCGGGCACTGTCGTATGACAATCGCCGCCTGAAGCAGCTGCTTGGCCTGCGGGAACGATCGACCGATCCCGTCACGAGCGCACGGCTGGTCAGCTCAACCGCGTCGAGCACACGGCGTTTTGCGATCCTGAACGCCGGGTTCCGCCAGGGCGTGGCCACTGGCCAGCCGGTTCGCGGGCCGGAGGGGCTGATCGGTCGCATTCTGGAGGCTGGCCCCAACACCGCCCGGGTAATGCTGCTCAGCGATCCCGAAAGCATCGTGCCCGTCCGCCGCACGCGTGATGGCATGCCGGCCATCGCCATGGGCCGCGGCGATGGCTGGATTGAAATCCGATCGGTATCGATCAGCAATGTTGCCTTTCGGGCCGGTGACGTGCTGATCACGTCAGGCACCGGCGGCATTTATCCGCCCAACATCCCGGTCGCCCGTGTGGTGCGCAATTCAAGCGACACCGCGCTGGCGCGCTCCTTTGCACGTCCGGACACGCTCGATTTTGCGCTGGTGCAGCGTGCCTTCATGCCGATGCCCACCGACGAGGGGCTACCGGGCATCGAAAAGCCCGTGGAGAGCACCCCCGCCGCCAACGAGGCAAAGCCAGCGGCTGCCAGGCAACGCAAACCGCAATCGGTTGCGCCCGCTGTTGCGCCAACCGCCACCCCCACAGCCAGCCCATCCGCCAATGGGGTCAACACCCCGTGAGCGAGCCGATCATCAGCCTGTTTGATGCCAAGGTGGCAGGTGACCGGGCATGGGTGGTTCCAGCGGTATCGGTACTGGCCGGTTCATCCATCACGCTGTTGCCAGTGATCTTCACCTTCCCCGTGCTGCCTCCGTTCGGGCTGATCATGCTGCTCGGCTGGCGACTGACCCGGCCTGACGCCCTGCCCGTCTGGGCACCGTTGCTGCTGGGATTGTTTGACGATTTGATCAGCGGCCAGCCCTTTGGCAGCGCGATGCTGCTATGGACGGTCAGCTTTCTGGTCGTCGATCTGCTCGACCAGCGACTGGTGTGGCATGATTTTTGGCAGGATTGGCTGCTGGCGGCGGGGGCCATCGCCAGTTGCCTAATTCTGGGTCGGTTGATCGCGTCCCCTATCGGGGCGCATGTCGATACTGTGCTGTTGCTCCAGGTGATTGTCTCGATCATGTTATATCCGGTGATTATCCGGCTGATTGCCTGGCTTGACCGCAAACGGACTCCTGCATGAACCGACCGACGCGTATCGTTACCGAAGCGAACCAGTCCTACAGTTTCAGCCGCCGTGCGGTTGCGCTTGGCGGGCTGCAGGCCGGTGTCGGCGCGGTGCTGGCGGTGCGGATGGGCTGGCTGTCGATCGCCGAGAACGAACATTACCAGATGATGGCCGAAAGCAACCGCGTGAACATGACGCTGATGCCGCCGCGCCGGGGCTGGATTGTCGATCGCAACGGCGTGCCCATCGCCAATAACCGTACCGATTTTCGCGTCGACATCATCCCCGATCGCCTGCAGGACAAGGATCGCGTGCTGGCGCTGCTGCAGGAAATTCTGGGCCTGAAACCCGAAGATATCGAACGCATCAAGATCGACCTGAAGCGCGCTGCCGGGTTCCAGCCCGTGCAGGTTGCCGAAAACCTGGATTGGGAACGCTTTGCCGCGATTGGCGTGCGGCTGCCGGAATTGCCCGGTGTCGCGCCGACACGGGGCTTTTCGCGCAACTATCCCGGCGGGGCAGCCGTGGCGCACCTGACCGGCTATGTCGGGGCGGCATCGGCGGAGCAGTACCGCAAGGTGCGCGACCCATTGTTGGTGACACCCGGGTTCAAGCTGGGCAAGGACGGGCTGGAAAAGTCGCTGGAGGCTGAACTGCGCGGCGTGCCCGGCGCCAAGCGGATTGAGGTGACGGCGCGCGGCAAGCTGGTCCGTGAACTCGCCACCCGGCCTGATCAGCCCGGCAAAACCGGCCGGCTGACGATCGATATCGGGCTGCAGGAATATGCTGCTCGGCGGCTGGGCACCAATTCGGGTTCTGCCGTCGTCATCGATTGCAAGACCGGCGAAATGCTCGCGATGGTCTCCATGCCGGCTTATGATCCGAACAGCTTTTCCGACGGCATCAGCCATCTCGAATGGGAAATGCTGTCGAACGACGATCACGTACCGCTGATGAACAAGGTGCTGCAGGGCCTGTATCCGCCCGGATCGACGGTAAAGCCCATGAATGCGCTGGCGCTGCTGGCGGCGGGCGTAAACCCGGCGGAGCGGATTGGCTGTTCCGGCGCGATGCGCGTCGGCAATGGCAT
>JBBQDD010000171.1:0-5734 GCA_038319335.1 Sphingomonadales bacterium | reverse complement strand
CCGTACGGGTTGATCGGGCGGGTCGGGCTGTCCTCTGCCACGGGCGAGCTTTCCGGGATGCCATAGGTGGCCGCCGTCGAGGAAAAAATGAAATGCGGCACCCCGCACACCACCGCGCTTTCGATCAGTGCGCGGCTGGCGACGGTGTTGTTTCGGTAATATTTCAGCGGATCGCTGACGGATTCGGGCACCACCACCGATCCGGCAAAGTGCATCACTGCCACCACCTGGTGATCGCGCATCGCGGCGCGCACCGCAGCGTCATCCTCGATATTTGCGGTGATCAGGGTGGCGCGCTTGTCCACCGCCCAGGCAAATCCCGTCACCAGATTGTCGATCACCACCACCGGCCACCCGGCATCCAGCAGGGCCAGCACCGCGTGGCTGCCAATATATCCAGCACCACCTGTAACCAGTACCGATCCCTGCATCGTATTCACTCCCGAGCCATGACGGTTTTCCCTAGCAACGGCGATTGCACGGGGCGAGCCTGTCCCTATCTATGTCCTGATATTGCAAGGAGCAGATGATGACGACCGAGATCGCAACCTTTGCCGGCGGGTGCTTCTGGTGCACCGAAGCGGTTTTCAACGATGTGATCGGGGTGGAGAAGGTGGAGAGCGGCTATATTGGCGGCTCCGTCGCCAATCCCACCTATCGCCAGGTGTGCGGCGGCGACACGGGTCATGCCGAGGCGATCCGCATCACGTTTGATGCTGATCAGCTGAGCTATGGCGACCTGCTCGACATGTTTTTTGCAACGCACGATCCAACGACGCTGAACCGCCAGGGCAATGATGTGGGCACGCAGTATCGATCGGCAATTTTCCCGCATTCGGACGCGCAGCGCGCAGAGGCGATTGCCGCGATCAAGCGCGCCACCGCCGATTGGCCCGCCCCGATTGTGACAACCATCGAGCCGCTGACGGAATGGTATGTGGCCGAGGATTACCACCAGGAATATTGGGGCGGCGACGGCCAGCGTAACTCCTATTGCATGGCCGTTATCCCGCCCAAGCTGAACAAGCTGCGCAAGAGCTTCGCCGCCCGCTCAAAAAGCGCGCAGGCGGTGGGGTAGGGCTTGCGTGAACAAGGTTTTCCGTCTGGGCTTCTCGCCGCGCCCACCTATTCCCGGTGCGCGGCGCGACTCAGGCGGTCGTTGATCGCGATGCCGATGCCTTCCATCGGCACCGGGGCCACCGCAATGCGGGTTCGCTCGCTTGCATCGGCGCGGTGGAGATAGTCGAACAGGCGGGCGGCGGCCTCGATCAAATCGCCTGATGCAGACAGCGTGTCGTCGCCCGCCACATCGCCGAAACCGATCAGCCATTCTCCGGCCTCCGCCCGGGTCGCGTTGAGCCGCAGCGGCTTAGCGGGCGCGTAATGGCTCGCCAATTGCCCGGGGGCGGTCACCTCGCTGTCGCCACTGCTCGCGGTCACCTGAGGGCCAGTTTCAGTTGTGGGCAGCGAAACGGGGCCCGGGCGCAGGATACGGGGCTGTTCGCCAAAACGACGCCCCTGCATCACGATTGTCGATTCGATGCCGGCAGGGGTCGCGCCATCATCGATGATCAGCGCAATGCGCCCGCCCAGGCTGCCCAGCACATGCGACGCGCGCGTCGGGCTGATCATGCCGCTGGCGTTTGCGGAGGGCGCGGCCAGCGGCTTGCCGGTCGCCGCCAGCAGCGCCTGCATCGCGCGGTGGGCGGGCACGCGCAGCGCAATCGTCTTCAGTCCCGCCACCGTCAGCGCCGCGATGCCCGCATTGGCGCGCAGCGGCACCACCAATGTCAGCGGCCCGGGCCAATGGGCAACGGCCAGCGCCCGGGCCTGTTCACCGAACACGCCGATCGCCTCCGCCGCTGCCAGATCGGCCACATGGACGATCAGCGGGTTGAAACTCGGGCGACCCTTGGCCGCATAGATCGCCGCCACTGCGGCGGGATTGGTGGCATCGGCGGCCAGGCCGTACACCGTCTCGGTCGGCACCGCGACGGGCTGCCCTGCCAGAATCAGCCGCGCCGCCGCGGCAATCGCGGCCGTGCCATAAGGCAAAGTCTGTGTCTGAAAGGCGGTATTTGGCGTGGTCACCCGTCGGGGCTATAGCGCAGGGGCGTTAAGGACAAGAGAGGCCATCAGCTGTGTTCACCCCCGCCGTAACCGAACAGCGTTTCGTGCTCGATCACATCGTGCGGATCGATGAAATTGCTGCGAACGATCGATTTGCATCGTCATCCAGCGACGTTGTGGATGCCGTGCTGGAGGGGGTTGGCGCGCTGGCGGCGGGCGAATGGGCACCATTAAGCCGGGTGGGCGACACCAATGGCCCCAAATGGACGCCGGACGGGGTGAAGATGCCCGCCGGGTTCATCGATGCATACAAGGCCTATGTCGATGGCGGCTGGGGCACGATTGGCGTGCCGGAAGCTTACGGCGGGCAGGGCATGCCGTTCATCATCCAGACGGCGGTGCTGGAGACGCTGGGCGGGGCCAATCTGGGCTTTGCACTTGCCCCCACGCTGACGGTGGGTGCGATTGAGGCGCTGGCCCATCACGGCAGCCCCGAACAACAGGCGCAGTATCTGCCGCACCTCGCGACAGGCGAATGGACCGGCACGATGAACCTGACTGAGCCACAGGCGGGATCGGACGTCGGCGCGGTGCGCGCCAAGGCTGAACCGCGCGCTGATGGCAAATGGAGCATCAGCGGCACAAAGATCTACATCTCGTTCGGCGATCACGACATGGCGCCCAACATCGTCCATCTGGTGCTGGCCCGCACCCCCGATGCGCCACCGGGCACCAAGGGGCTGTCGCTGTTCCTGGTGCCCAAATACCGGCTGGATGCGGATGGTAATCCGGGCGAATTCAATGACGTGCGCGTCGTGTCGATCGAGCATAAGCTGGGCCTGCACGCATCGCCCACCTGCGTGCTGAGTTTCGGCGACAACGGCGACTGTGTGGGTGAGCTGATCGGTGCGGAGCTGGGCGGGATGCGCGGCATGTTCACGATGATGAACAATGCCCGGCTGAACGTGGGGCTGCAGGGCGTGCAGGTCGCCGAGCGCGCGACGCAGCTGGCGGTGGCCTATGCGCGTGACCGGGTGCAGTCTGCACGGGCGGGCGCGGGGCGTGATCCCGTGGCGATCATCGAGCATCCCGATGTGCGCCGCATGCTGATGCGACTGAAGGCGCAAACCCAGGCGGCGCGCGCGCTGGTATATCTGGCGGCGAGCCAGGTCGACCGGGCGACACTGGGGGACGGCGATGCGCAAAAGCGGCTCGATCTGCTGACGCCGCTGGCCAAGGCGCATGGGACGGATATCGGCTGCGAGGTCAGCTCGATTGCGATCCAGGTGCATGGCGGCATGGGCTTTATCGAGGAAACCGGGGTTGCGCAGGGCTTCCGCGATGCGCGGATCACCCCGATTTATGAGGGCACGAACGGCATTCAGGCCGCTGATCTGGTCGGGCGCAAGCTTTCGATGGACAATGGCGGCGTGCTGAACGCGCTGATCGCCGATATGCGCGCCGAGGCCGAAGATGCGGGGCTGCGCGGGCTGATCGATGCCTGTGAGGAGGTTGCGCGGCGGCTGCTGACAGTGGACGTCGATGATCGGCTGGCGGCGAGCTACCCGTTCCTGACGATGCTGTCGACAGCGGTATGCGGGTGGCTGATGGAACGCCAGGGGCGCATCGCTGCGGTGGCAGAAGGCGACCCAGAGTTCCTGAAAATGAAGCGCGCCGTGGCCGATTTTTATGTCGCACAGATCGTGCCAGAGGCGATGGGGCTGAAAGCCGCAGCGATGGCGAGTGCGGCGATGCTGTATGCGCTGGAACCGGCGGCCTTTGCGGCTTGAGGGGTGGCTCCCCACCTGCGCGTTACCGTTCGGGCTCAGCGTGTCGAAGCCCCGTCCTTCTTCGCGACAGTCGCGAAGAAAAACAGCCCTTCGACAAGCTCCGGGCGAACGGGGTGGGGTGTGGATAAAAGAAACGCGGGTCCGCGCCCGCGTGAGGTCCAGCGCAAGTCAGGCTTAAGCCCCCTCGCGCTCCAGCAAGTCTGCCGTATCCAGCCCCAGCAGCTTGATGTGATCGCGGATGCGTGGCCAGCTGCTCGTCATGAAGTGATCGCGTTCGGCGGCACGCAGTTTTTCGGCCGCGCCAGCCAGCACGAACATGCCAACCCCGCGCCGCACCTCGACATAACCGTCGTCCTGGAAGCTTTGATAGGCCTTGGCCACCGTCAGCGGGTTTGCGCCATGTTCCGCCGCCAGGGCACGGACGGAGGGAAGCTGATCGCCCGCCTGAAATTCCCCGCGCAGGATCGCTGCGGAAATCGTGCCGCGCAGTTTGATGTAAACGGGGCTGTCTTCGCTGTTGAGCGCTGTCATGCTGCCTTAATACAGCAATCGCCCGGATCGTCCAGCCCCTATGGCGCCCAAGTGGAAATGACGCTGGCCGGATCGGGACGGGGGCGTTCCTCCAGGTCGCGCGACGGGCTGCCGATATAGATGAACCCCGCAATCCGCTCTGGTGCCGCGCCAAATGCATCGCGGACGGCATCGGCATAGGCCGCCCAGCCCGTCAGCCAGCCAGCGACAAAGCCCGATGCATGGGCGGCGTTGAGCAGGTTCATGCACGCGGCCCCGGCTGAAAGCTCCTGCTCCCAGACCGGTATCTTGCTCGATTCGCGCGGGGCGGAAAGCACGACAACCAGCGCCGGGGCCTGATGCGCAAAGCTGGTCAGCGCCTCAATCTCCAGCCGGGCCGCTTGCGGGCGTTCTGCCAGATACGCGGTGGTGATCAGCGCGGCGAGCGCGGCGCGGGCATCGTCCGGCACGATCACGAAGCGCCACGGGTGCAGCTTGCCATGATCGGGTGTGCGCGCGGCGATGGACAGGATGGCATCGAGCTGCGCGGAATCGGGGCCGGGTGCGACCATCTCGCGCGGGCGACCCGATCGGCGCGTGGCGAGCATCGTCAGCGGGGTGGTGCGATCGTTGAACATCGCGCCGCTGTAGCGTTGTGTCGACACCGCGCCAACCATGGCGCGCGGAGCCTGTTTACACCCCGTCTTTTCCCGCTAGTCTCCCCCCGCAATAACCGCCGTTCGAGCGGATGCCAGTATCAGGGAGCGTATTATGGATACCCCAACCGCCGATTCCCCCCGGGAACCGGATATCAGCCATGTGAATCCCGCCAGCGGCGAAACATGGTTCGGCCATCCCCGCCAGCTTGCGCGGCTGTTTTCGACAGAGGCGATGGAGCGGTTCGGCTATTACGGCATGCGCGCGCTGCTGACGCTGTATCTGGCCCAGCATTTCCTGTTCAGCGACACCACGACGACGGGGATTTATGGCGGGTTCACCGCACTCGTCTATCTGACGCCGCTGATCGGCGGGCTGATGGCGGATCGGTTCCTGGGTTCCAAGCGATCAGTGAAATTCGGCGCGATCATGATGTCGTGCGGCTATCTGACGCTCTGCCTGGGCGGCGGCGAGGCGGCGCGCCCGTTCGCGACGATTGACGGCCAGCGTTACGAAGTGACCGTGCAGGGCACGGGATCAGCGCGGCAGCAATTCGTGACTGAAAGCGGCCAGCAACTGCTGATCAAGGGCAATGACGATAAGACCGTCTCGCTGCTCGCGGCGGACGGCAAGGAAGTGCGCAAGGTTGCGGCGGGTGGTTTTGAGGCGGGCGGTGAGCGCGCACAGATTACGGTTTTCCTGCTGTT
>JBBQDD010000170.1:0-5746 GCA_038319335.1 Sphingomonadales bacterium | reverse complement strand
GAGGCGTGGCGGTGACGTGCGGCATCACGCCGGCGCATCTGTTGCTGTCCGACATTGCGATGAGTGATTTCCGCAGTTTTGCGCATCTGTCGCCGCCCCTGCGCGCTGAATCGGATCGGCAGGCGGCACTGGCGGCACTGGCGGACGGCACCATCGATGTGCTCGCATCGGGGCATGATCCGCGCGGGCCGGAGGAAAAGCGCCTGCCCTTCGCCGATTCAGCGCCCGGCATGGCGGGGGCGGAAACATTGCTCGCGCTCGGCCTTGGGCTGGTGCGCGATGATCGGTTGACGGTGGAGCGGCTGTTCGCGCTGCTGGCAGCCAACCCCGCGCGGCTGCTGGGCATCACCGCGGGCAGCATTGCCCCCGGCATGCCCGCCGATCTGATCGTGATCGATGCCGACAAGCCGTGGCAGATCACCGCCGACACGCTGGTGGGCCGCGCCGGGAATACCCCGTTCGACGGCCTGCCCGTTCAGGGCAAGGCGATGATGGTGTTCAAGGGCGGCAACCGCCTGATTTGATCAGCGCGATGCCAGCTGCCGTGGCACCTGGACCCAGCGCGCGACCTGATCGCCGGCATTCGCCCGCACGAAGCAATTGCCGCCATGCGCGCGGTACGCCGTGCACATCGCAACGGCATCACCCCGGGCAAAGCCGCCGACCGACAGCCGGTAAAACTGGCCGGCCGCCGTGCGCACCGATGCGCCCGAAGGCTGTTGCCCGGCAAAAGCGGGATAGCGGCGGGTTGCCTTCATCCAGCCGTCACGCGCAACGCCCGCGCTGGCATAGGCACCAAGCTGGACGAAAAAACCGCCCTTGGCCGGGGCCGACATTGCCGGGCCGGCATCAACATGGGCTGCGGCAGCAACCATCGGCACTGGCGCAGGTGCAGCAGGCATCCGGCCGGCGTTCGCCGATTTGGCAGGCGCATAATTGGCGGGCAGCGCCTGCACCAACGGGTTGCGCGCCCCGAATACGATCGATGGTCGCGCGGACAATTGTGGTTCGGCGGCAGCCACCATCACGGGTGCCGGATCAGCGGCTGGCGCTGCGGCAACCTCCACAGGTGCTGCAACCGGCGCACCGGACTGGCCGGGCATGAACGCATCGACCGCATCGGCCATCTGGGGCTGTGCCTGGGGCGCGACCTGCGGCGATACCTGCGCATTCAGCGCAAGCGCCACGGGCTGGCCCTGATCCTCCACTGCGCGCACGCCAATCAGGCTGGCGACCTGGTCCGATGCTGCCCGGGGGTGCGCAAACGCCGCCCATTGCAGGATCCGATCGTCGATTTCGCCCGGCGTCACGTCAATCGCCGCCACGCTTTTGGCTTCGGGCCAGCGACCGGCGAGCGCCAGCGCAAGCGCCAGGTTCTGGCGGGTCTTGGCATCAGTGGCGGGGCCGCGTGCGGCCTCTGTCAGCAATTCAACGGCGGTCGCGGGATCACCCGCCAGCGCCAGCGCCAGCCCGCGATCAGCGACCGGGATCAGCGCTGCATTATCGTCCAAAGTCTTGCGCGCCGATGCCCAGTCGCCGGTCGCGGTCTGCGCCAGTGCCAGGTTGAGCGCGATCTGCCCGTCAGCGGGGGAGAGCGAAACCGAATCGGTAAAGGCATCCCGTGCCGAGGCAAAGCGCCCGGCGCGCAGATACGCACTGCCCAGCAGTGCGCGGTAGCTGGCGTCCTGCGGGCTGAAATGCACGGCACTTTCGGCAAAACCAATCGCCTGGGCAATCTTGCCGCTGGCCAGCGCCTTTTGCGCCTTGGCGGCATCGGCTGCGGCCTGCTTCATCGCCTTGGCATCAAGCGCACCGGCGATGGCAATGCCGGTCTGCGTCAGCGTCGTGCCGACGGCGGCACCGCCAATGATCAGGGCGGAAAGCGCCAGGGTGGCCCCCATCCGCTTTGACATCGCCCGCTGAGACATCGCGCGTTTGGATATCGTCCCCGTTGCCATCGTTCCGCTTTTCATCGCATCAGCCCCCATTACCATGGTCATCATCCGCCCCAGTCGACAGCCGGCTGGCCATCGCTTCCACCTCGGGCAGCGTCTTCAAGAAACTATCCAGCGCCTTGGTCACCAGTTGCTGCGCCGATTGGTGGTGCAGCGCGCTGGCAAGGCGCAGGCGCAAGTGGCGATCAGCGTTCAGCCGCAGCGTGAATGCCGCCTTTGCCCCGCTCGATCCATTGGTTGTCCCATTGCCACCGCCGCCGCGCTTTGTGGTGCGCTTGGGTGGCACAGGCGATGCATGCGCGCTGGCCGGCGCGGCCATGGGCGCTGCCACAGGCTGGGCGCGTACCGGATCAGGCCCGGCTGCCTCAATCTCCTGCACCAGCACTTCGCGCTGGCGCAGCACCGGCGGCAACGGCAGCGTTTCAACCGGGGCAGCGCCCGGCTGGCTGTCATTATGCCCCATGTCGTTCCAGCCGAGATCATCGATCGCGTCTGATACCGCGCCAAAGCCGGAAAAGCCCTGTGGGCGCATCGCTGGCTTGGCCTGGCCCTTGCGCGCCAACAGGCCGGAGGAGAGCGAGGCAAATGGTTTGGGTTGACCCATCATCGCCGCCACCTCAGCTTACGACACGGCGGCCAAAGCCACCCATTTGCCGATTGGGCGCAAAGCCGCCCGGCGCCTGCGGCGCGCTGAATACGGTGCGACGGAAATTCTTTTCAAGCCGATCGGCGATATAGCCCCACAGCTCCTCAATCTCCGCTGCGGACCTTCCCTTGGGGTCGACCTCCATCACGGTGCGGCCATCGATCATCGATGCGGCAAAATCAGTGCGGTGGTGGACGGTGATCGGCGCGACGGTGCCGTGCTGCGACAGCGCAACGGCGGCTTCGCTGGTGATCTTGGCCTTGGGCGTTGCGCCGTTGACCACAAAGATCAGCGGCTTGCCCGCCCGGTCGCATAAATCGACGGTGGCGCCCACGGCCCGCAGATCATGCGGGCTGGGGCGCGTGGGGATGACGATCAGTTCGGCCACTGCAATCACGCTCTGGATCGCCATGGTGATGGCAGGCGGCGTATCGATCATGGCGAGGCGGAAGCCCTGCTGGCGCAGCACCTCCAGATCGGCGGCGAGCCGCGCGACGGTGGTCTGGGCAAAGGCGGGAAATTCGCTTTCGCGTTCATTCCACCAATCAGACAGCGATCCTTGCGGATCGATATCGATCAGCACGACGGGGCCATGGCCGGCGCGCTGCGCCTGCACGGCGAGATGCCCGGACAATGTGGTTTTCCCCGAACCACCTTTTTGAGAAGCCATCGCGAGAACGCGCATTATTTCCCCGGTCTTACCTGTTTCAACCGGTGAAATGCCATGCCGAGTGATAAGAAGCGGTTAACGCCCGCCGCGATGTAGCCGGGGCTGAACGAACCCGGCGGTTGCCCCGAAATGAGGCTGGCGGGACATACGGTTTACCAATTCTTTCCCAATTTTCGATTAAACGGCCTTATTGCGAGAAAAACCGGGGTTTGGGGAACGACACGATGGTCAGGCTGCGCGCGATGATCAGGGCAATGGCGATGGCAGGCGCGGCGTTTTCGCTGACGATGGCAGGCACCCCGGCATTTGCCGATGTGAAGGCCGGCGTCGATGCGTGGAGCCGCGGCGAATATAAGAAAGCCGTGGAGAATTGGCGGCCACTGGCGATTGCGGGCGATGCCGATGCGCAGTTCAATCTTGGCCAGGCCTATAAGCTGGGGCGCGGCGTGCCCGTGGATCTGGCGCTGGCGGAGGAATGGTATCGCAAGGCGGCATTCCAGGGGCATGTGCAGGCAGAAGATGCTTATGGCCTGACATTGTTCCAGAACAGCAAGCGCGACGAAGCGGTGCGCTGGCTGGAACGCTCGGTCGCCCGGGGGGAGCCGCGCGCACAGCTGGTGCTGGGCACGATGTTCTTCAACGGCGATTCCGTGAAGAAGGATTGGGTACGCGCCTATGCGCTTGTCAGCCGGTCGGCGGCATCCGGTCTGCCGCAGGGCGCGCAGACACAGGGCCAGATGGACCAGTATATCCCCGCCGACGTCCGGCAGCAGGGCATTGCGCTCGCCCGCGACTATGAAACGGCAGCCGAACGACCAAATAATGTGCCGGAGCTGGCAGGACAGGGATCATCGGGCCTGCGTGGCACGGAACTCCCCGCATCAACCTATGCCGAGGGCGGCGAAGCGCGACCTGCGCTCAATGCGGCGACTGCGCCGGCAAAGCCCGTCAAGCGACCCGCCAAAGCACCGCCTGTGCAAATGACGGCGATGCCCGAAGCCCCGCCAATCGCCCGCGCACCCGCGCCAGTCGTGCCCCGGCCAGTGGCGGGCAAGGGATGGCGCGTCCAGTTCGGAGCATTTCGTGACGAGGGCAATGCGCGCGGCCTGTGGCAGCAGCTGACCGCCAAGGTGGGCGGCCTGCGCGGCCTCCAGCCGGTCTACGCCCGCAGCGGCACGCTCACCAAGCTCCAGGCCGGACCACTGGCCTCCAGCGCCGACGCTGGCCAGCTATGCCGCGCGGTGAGCGCCGCTGTGCCGGGCACGCCGTGCGTGGCGGTTGCGCCTTAACGTGCGATGATTTTACCCTAACCCGTTCGTGCTGAGCTTGTCGAAGCACTGCCCTTCTTGTCCGCCGTCAGAGAGGAAAGCAGCCCTTCGACAAGCTCAGGGCGAACGGAATTTGGGGGGAAGTAGCTCGAACAACCCCCTACCCCGTCACCCAATCGCGCGACGCAATTCCCTGCGCATAGAGCAGCGCGGTCAGGTCATTATGGTCGATGCGCACCCCGGCGGCGGCGGCAACCACCGGTTTGGCGTGATAGGCAACGCCCAGCCCCGCCCGGCGGATCATCGCGAGATCATTGGCGCCGTCACCCACCGCCATCGTCGCCTCGGGCGGGATCGACAGATCGGCGATCGCGGCGATCAAGGTCGCCTCCTTGGTCGCCGAATCGACGATCGGCCTGGCGACCGTGCCGTCCAGCGTGCCGTCCGCAATCCCCAGCCGGTTCGCGATCACCCGGTCAAAGCCGATCGCCTTGCCCACCGGATCGGCAAAGCGCGTGAAGCCGCCCGATACCAAGATCGCCGTGCCGCCCCGCGCGCGCATCGTCCGCACCAGCGCCACCGCGCCGGGCATTATGGTGACGCGGTCGGCCAGGCAGCGCTCGATCGCCGCCTCGTCCAGCCCCGCGAGCAGCGCTACCCGCGCATCCAGCGCCTCGGCAAAATCCAGCTCGCCGCGCATCGCGGCCTCGGTCACCGCGGCGATCTGGGGCTTGATGCCGGCATAATCGGCCAGCTCGTCGATGCACTCGACGGTGATCATCGTGGAATCCATATCGGCGATCAGCAGCGATTTGGGCCGCGCCATCATGCCCTGCACCACCACATCGACCCGGTCGAAAGCGCCCTCCAGCGCGGTGCGCGCGGCATCCGGCGACTGGCCGAACATCACATCCGCCGCCCGCCCCTCATCAAGCCAGCCCGAACAGATCACCGCACAGCCGGCGGCATTCAACCGGTCAAGGCATTCCGAAACTTGTCCCCCATCCAGCCTCTCCGCTGCTATCACCGTCGCAATGAACATCGCTACAATCCCTTCGGCTCCGCGCGTCGCGCTCATTGCAGGGCCAACTGCCAGCGGCAAGTCTGCTGTGGCCATGGCGCTCGCGCGCACTGCAGGCGGTACAGTCATCAATGCCGATTCAGCGCAGGTCTATGCCGATTTGCGGGTGCTGTCGGCCCGCCCCAG
>JBBQDD010000169.1:0-5778 GCA_038319335.1 Sphingomonadales bacterium | reverse complement strand
AACGGGAAAATTGCGCGGGCCTGTAACAATGCTTTCCCCCTGCTGTTGATCGAATACCGATTGCCTGCCGACCCTTTACCCGCGTGTGCTGCCTACACCACCCCATTCGCCTTGAAATGCGCCAGCAACCGCGCCCAGCCGTCCTTCGCGTCGGCTTCGTTATAGCTTGGGCGGTAGTCGGCGTGGAAGCCGTGTTGGGCATCGGCATAGACATGGATGTCGCTGCCGGTCTTGCCCGCTTCCTTCAGCGCGTCGAGCATTGCAGTAACGTCGGTCTGCGGGATGCCGTTGTCGAGCGCGCCGTACAAGCCAAGCACGGGGGCCTTGAGTTCGGCAGCGCGCGGGATGAGAGGCTTCAGCTGGCCGTACCACGCAACGCCCGCCTTGATATCGGGGTTCACCATTGCCGATCGCCACACCACGGCCCCGCCCCAGCAAAAGCCGGTGATGCCGATTTTACCCGCCTTGGCGAACTTCGCCGCCTTGATCCACGCCGTCGTCGCCTTCACATCGCCATCGACCTGATCGGGGGTTGCCTGGGCGACGATGGGGCGGATGGCCGCGAAATCCTTCAACGCGGGCAGGTTCACGCCAGCGCGGTAGAAAAAGTCCGGCGCAACCGCGACATAGCCAAGTGCCGCCAGTCGCTTGCAGATATCCTTGATGTAATCATGGATGCCGAAAATCTCGTTACAGACGATAATCGTCGCATGTTTGCCCGTGCCCTTTGGCCGCGCGACATACGCGGGCAGCCCAAGGTTTTGGGGCGTGGCCGCGCCATTGGGGATCAGCACTTCTTCAATCACCAGCCCGTCGGCCGGCGTCGTTACGGGCCGCGCATTCGCCGCCACGGCCGCCACCGCATAGCCTGCAAAAAACATGCTGACGGCGGTGCGCCGGGTCAGGTGGAAATCCTGGGGTTCCGATCCTTCGGGGCGGGTGAGGGTGATCATCGGCAAAAACTCCTGCGCTGGTGCTGCAACAGGATAGGCCGGTCAGTCGCCCCAAGACAATGCCTCCAAAGGTCGCGGGGTGCGCCGTTGCGGTGACTTGTTTTGCATTCCCGACGCGGCTATCTCGTGCAGCGATGATCCAGCGTTCGGCCTTGACCCTCACTACCACCACCCGGGCTGTCCCGGGGGGCTTGGGGTTGCGCGTCACCGGCTGACGTCCGCGCCTTCAGGCTCTTCCCGGTGAACGGGGAAAGTCGGCGCTGCCTTCCTCGTTCAAGCTCTTTCCCCACAGCGTCGCCCTTCCCCAAAGCGCCGCTTTGTGCATAAGCGCGGCCCAAGCGACAGGAACGATCATGAACGACCTTTATTCGATTACGCTGCCCGATGGTTCTGTTCGGCAGGTGGCACCCGGCAGCACCCCGGCGGATATCGCCGCCGCGATTGGCCCGGGCCTGGCCAAGGCAGCCATTGCCGCGCGCGTGGATGGTGAACTGCGCGATATCGGCCGGCCATTCGAGGGCGACGCGACGCTCGCGCTCGTCACCAATCGCGACGAGGCAGACGCGCTGGAAATGGCGCGGCATGATTATGCACATGTGCTCGCAGAGGCGGTGCAACAGCTGTTTCCGGGCACGCAGATTACGTTCGGCCCGTCGACGGACGATGGCTTTTACTATGATTTCGCACCGCCGCCGGCGCGCGGGCCCTTCACCGAGGAAGACCTGCCGGTGATCGAGGAGGCGATGCGCGGCATCATCCGTGCCGACAAGCCACTGCGGCGTGAAGTGTGGGACCGCGCGACGCTGATCAGCCGGTGGAAGCAGCAGGGCGAAAGCTTCAAGGCCGAATGGGCCGCCGAACTGCCGGGGGATGAGCCGCTGACGGTCTACTGGTCGGGTGATGACTGGCTCGACATGTGCCGGGGCCCGCATCTGGCTTCGACGGGCAAACTCGATCCCGACGCGTTCAAGCTGACGCGCGTATCCGGGGCCTATTGGCGCGGGGACCAGAACAACCCGCAGCTCAGCCGCATCTATGGCACGGGCTGGCTGAACAAGAAGCAGCTCGCCGAACATCTGACGCGGCTGGAGGAAGCGGCGAAGCGCGATCACCGCCGGATTGGCGCGGACATGGACCTGTTTCATCTGCAGGCCGAGGCGCACGGCAGCGTGTTCTGGCACCCCAGGGGCTTTGTGATTTACCGCGCGCTGGAAGCCTATATGCGCCGCCGTCTTGACGCTGCCGGCTATCTGGAGGTGAAGACGCCGCAGATCATGGATGCCCGCCAGTGGGAGCAATCCGGCCATTGGGGCAAATACCGGGAGAACATGTTCGTCATCCCGGACGAGGTACCCAATATCGCGGATGACGGCCCCGTCATCTCCGACAAGGCCGAGTGGATGGCGCTCAAGCCCATGAACTGCCCGGCGCATGTCCTGATTTTTCGTCAGGGCATCAAAAGCTACCGCGATCTGCCGCTGCGGCTGGCTGAAATGGGCTGCTGCCACC
Source organism: Sphingomonadales bacterium (assembly GCA_038319335.1). Classification (GTDB taxonomy): domain Bacteria; phylum Pseudomonadota; class Alphaproteobacteria; order Sphingomonadales; family Sphingomonadaceae; genus Sphingomonas. Next base: position 3,316 of record JBBQDD010000169.1, on the reverse strand, counting down.
GCAACGAACCGCACGGTGCGCTCCACGGGCTGATGCGCGTACGCCAGTTCACGCAGGACGACGCGCATATCTTTTGCCGTGAAGATCAGATCGTCGATGAGATCAGCCGGTTCTGCGACCTGCTGGATGTGATCTACAAGGATCTGGGGTTCGGTGACTATGCGATCAAGCTCGCGCTGCGCCCGGACAAAAGGTTCGGCACCGACGCGATGTGGGACTGGTCCGAACAGTCGATGCGCGATGCCGTTGCCGCCACGGGCCGCAACACGCCCGACTGGGGCTGGGAGGAATTGCCCGGCGAAGGCGCGTTTTATGCGCCGAAGCTGGAGTTTCACCTGACGGACGCGATCGGGCGGACGTGGCAGGTCGGCACGATCCAGACTGATACGGTGCTGCCCGAACGGCTCGATGCGAGCTATGTCGGGGCGGATGGCGAGCGTCACCGCCCGATCATGCTGCACCGCGCGATCCTGGGCAGTTACGAACGGTTCATCGGCATTTTGATCGAACATTATGCGGGTAAATTCCCGCTCTGGCTCGCCCCCGTGCAGGCGGTGGTCGCGACGATCGTATCGGACGCTGATGATTATGCTGTGGAGGTTGCCGCCAAGCTGGCGGCGGCGGGCATCCGCGTCGAAACTGATCTGCGCACCGAAAAGATCAACTACAAGGTGCGCGAGCATTCGCTGGCGAAGGTGCCCAACCTGCTGGTGGTCGGCAAGCGCGAGGCGGAGGAAAGCACCGTGGCGCTACGGCCGCTGGGCGCGGATGCCCGGCAGGAAGTGCTGCCCCTCGACGAGGTGATCGCGCGGCTGGTGCGGGATGCAACACCGCCGGATTTATGCTAAAAGCACGGGCATGACGGTATTCCAGAATGTCCGAAACGGCTTGATTCCCGCGCGTCTGACGGTTGCCGAAGTCTATGCGCTGCAAGAAGCGGGCATCATTGACGCGCGCGAGAACTTTGAGCTGATCGACGGGGAGATCGTGCCAATGGCAGCCGCCAAGTTCAGCCATCACGAGTGGATGAAGTCTCGCTTGAACGAGGCGCTGGTGCTCGCCAAGCCCGCCGACACCGCGCTGTTCGTCGAACCTTCGGTGACGCTGAACGAGAATACGTTCGTCGAACCCGATCTGGCCGTCTGGCCGCGCCATATCGAATCGCAAATCGTTCGCGGTCCTGATCTGTTGCTTGTCATTGAGGTTGCCGTGTCCTCGCTTGGCTATGACCTTCGGCTCAAGTCAGGTCTCTACGCCCAGCACGGCATTCGCGAATATTGGGTGGTCGACGCCGTTCGCAAGACGATCCGCGTCCACCGCGCCCCGATCGAGGGTCGCTATACCGATGTCGAGGAATATGAAGCGCATGACGCTGTTGCCGCGCTCCTGCTGCCCGGCGTCACCATCCAGCTCGACACCCTCGACTAATCGTCCTTACGCGTTCACGGCAAGCGGCCAGGCGGCGGTTTCGACCCGGTTACGGCCCTTTGCCTTGGCGCGGGCAAGGGCATCATCAACGCGGATCAGCAGCGCGCGCGCGGTGCGGTCGCCGGGCGCTGCGACCGCAACGGCCACGCCAATGCTGACGGTGACGATGCCGTAATGCGATGCATCGTGCGGAATCGCCTGATCAACAATCGCGCCGCGAAGTCGTTCGGCAAGGTTTATCGCACCGCGCAGCGTGGCATGTCGCGCCAGTACGACGAATTCAGCCCCGCCATAGCGGGCGAGCACATCGCCCGATCCCAATTCGGCCTGCAGCACCCAGGCGCATTGCTGCAGGCAATGGTCACCCGCCGGGCTGCCCGCCACTTCGTTATACGCCTTGAACGCGTCGATATCGATCATCAGCAGCGAAAACGCCTCGCCGCCTTCGCGCATTGCCGCCCAGGCAGCGGTCAACGCTTCATCAAACACGCGGCGATTGGCAAGCCCGGTCAGGTGATCGCGCGTGGCGAGCCGGGCCATCGTCTCATTGGCGGTTTCCAGCCGGTCGAGCGCATGGGCAAAGCGCACCTGCAGCATCATCGACCGCAATCCATATAGTCCCACCGCAACGATGGCGACCGCCAGCCCGGTCGCGGGCGTGCGATAGGCGATGCCCATCGACATGATCAGCATCAGCGCAGTGAACAGGCTGGGCGCGAACCGGCGCATCGCAGCAGCGCTGATGTCGCGCGCCAATTCCATCCGGTCAGGCAGCGGGTGGGCGCGCTGATACAGCGTGGCAATCACGAAACCGGCCGGGATCAAATCAAGCGGCCACCAGAATGGCGATCCCGGAAAGACATCAATCTGGTCTGAAGCGGCGTTCAGCACCATCGACACGACCGTGTAGCCAGTCCATGTCAGCGCGACGGTGGCAATGAAGCGGCGATCCGCCGGCGTTCGCTGGATGAACCAGCAAATCGCGGCGAACACCGAAATGCCGATGTTCAGGATGGTGCGGTAATTGAACGCGATCAGGTCTGGCAACGCGGTCTGCGATGATCCCGCCCCACCGGCCAGCCCGGGAAACAGCAGCAACGCGGCCATCACGATGAACAAAAGGCTTTGGACGGCATCCAGCCATTTGAAGCGGCCCGTGCGCGATGCAGGATCATAGACCAGCAGCCACAGCAGCGGCGCGCCGCGCGCCATGAACAGCAGGCTGTCGAACAACGCGAAGCCCGAATCGGATTGCAGTACCGATTGCGTCCAGGCGATCGACACAAAGGCCGCAATCCAAAAGCCAAAGGTGAGCGCAAGCAAACGCCACTGCGCTGCGCGGTCAGCATCCTCACGGGTTGCATCCAGGCACCGCACCAGTGCGATCAGCAGAAATGCGCCACAGCCAAGCGATGTTACCCAACCGGCGGTCGGTGCGGCAAGCGACGTACCGATATGCAGCAGGGCAGCCGCGCCCAGCGCATAAAACCACCAGCGATCCGACTTATTGTTCAATGAAACGCCCATCACCCGCTTAACGCACTACCGGCACTAGAAAGTTTGCGCCTCGCTCGATAGGTGAATTTTGGCGCCTATGCCCATAACGGCACGGTTGGCAGGTGCCAGGCATCGCCTGTGTCGCGATGATTTTCGGTCGGGCTGCGGCCCGGGCGAGATCGAGCATCTTTCGCTTGGCGTGAAGGTTGCGTATATAGAGCTATTCAACCTCCAAGGAGCTACACCTATCCGTCCTCCCATGACCCGGCGCCCGCTCGCGCCCCCGCCGATCAACGGTCCGCGCTTCAATGAATTCATCGTCTCGCCCAAAGTGCGCGTGATTGATCAGGATGGCGAAAATCTGGGTGTGATGTACACCCGCGAAGCGATG
>JBBQDD010000168.1:0-5782 GCA_038319335.1 Sphingomonadales bacterium | reverse complement strand
TGCATCAAATCGGCAACATTGCGCGATTACATCATCGCCAACCCGGATGTCGGTTCCGCGCTGGAACGCAGCTTTCGCATCGCACTGCGGGCAAAGCTGATCGCGAGCAACCAGGCGATGGTGAGCGCCCGCAGCGCGGGGTAATCCGATCAGGCCGTCGCCAGCTGGTGATCCTTATACTGTGCCCGAAGCGCCGTTTTCAGCAATTTGCCGGTGGCGGTGTGGGGCAGTTCATCGACGAACAGGATCTCGTCAGGCAGCCACCATTTCGCGACATGCTTGCCCAGATGCGCCAGGATTTCACCCGTGCCAACATCGCTGCCGGGTTTGCGGACCACCAGCAGCAGCGGCCTTTCGTCCCATTTGGGGTGGTAAATGCCGATCGCTGCCGCCTCTGCTACGCCGGGGCAGCCGACCGCCGCGTTTTCAAGCTCGACCGAGCTGATCCATTCGCCGCCTGACTTGATCACGTCCTTGGCGCGATCCGTGATCTGCATCGTGCCGTCGGGGTGCAGCACCGCAACATCGCCGGTATCGAACCAGTTATCGGCATCGACACAGTCAGCCTCTGCCTTGAAATAACGCTTGATGACCCATGGCCCGCGGATCTGGAGGCTGCCAGAGCTCACGCCGTCGCGCTGTTGCGGCATGCCATCATCATCTACCACGCGCAGTTCGACGCCGAACGGGATGTGCCCCTGTTTCGAAATCATGTCGAGCTGCTCGCCCAGGCTCATCTCGTCCCAATGCGGTGGCGGTGCGCCCGCCGTGCCGATCGGTGAGGTCTCCGTCATCCCCCACAAATGCGCCACACGCGCGCCCATGCCCATGATCCGTTCAATCATCGCGCGCGGTGCCGCCGATCCGCCGATCGTCACCTGCTGCAGATATGCCGGCTTCTCCCCCGTCGCATCGATGTGCTGGAACATCGACAGCCACACCGTGGGCACGCCCGCCGAATGCGTGACCCGCTCCTGGTTCATCAACCGGCACAGCACCGCAGGATCATTGACGCAGGCATAGACGAATTTCGCGCCCGCCAGCGCCCCGGCAAAGGGCAGACCCCAGGCGGCGGCATGGAACATCGGCACCACCGGCAGAATCACCGAACGGCCCGAAATGTTGAGCAGGCAGGGGGCAACCCCCGCCATCGCATGGATCATCGTCGATCGGTGTTCGTACAGCACGCCCTTCGGGTTACCCGTGGTGCCGCTGGTGTAGCAGAGCATGCACGGATCGCGCTCCGGCCCCTCATGCCACGCAAAATCGCCGTCATGCAGCGCGATCACGCCTTCAAAACTGTCCGGCCCCTCGCCGTCGTAGCAGATATAGCGTTCAATGCTGGTCCATTGCGGCTTCAGCCGGTCGATGATCGGCTGGAACTGCTTGTCGTACAGCAGCACGCGATCATCGGCATGGTTCGCGATATAGACGAGCTGTTCGTCGAAAAGGCGCGGATTGATGGTGTGGATGACCCCGCCCATCCCGATCACACCGTACCAGCTGGCAAGGTGGCGGCTGTGGTTCATGCCCAGTGTCGCGATCCGGTCGCCGGGATTCATCCCCATTGAAACAAGCGCTTGTGCCAGTTTCTTCGCATCCCGCGCGATGCCCGCCCAGTTGGTGCGCGTTTCACGGCCATCGGCCCAATAGGTCACAATCTCCCGCGTGCCATGTTCGCGCGCGGCATGATCGATCAGCCGGGGCACGCGCAATTCGAAATCCTGCATTCCGCCGAACATCTTCATTCTCTCCCCCCGGCGCGCGCTGGCACCGGCATCATCCCACCAGCGCCAGCCGCTTCGTCTCGGCGGTTTTCAGCGCAACATCGGTTACACCCTGCATCGTCTCGATCCGGCCTGCAAGTTCACCGTCCAGCAGGAAATCCCGGCCCAGCAGCACCAGCGCCTCGCCCCCACCGGGCAGCGCGGCACGCACATAAACCTCGCCGCGCGCACCGCGTGCTTCGGCGATCAGCGCGCCCAGCTCACCGATGGCGCGCGGTTCATCAACGGTGATTTCCATCACCATGCGCGCGTTGCTGGCAAGTTCTTCAAACAATTGCAGCCGCTTCACGTTCACCCGCGGGGTTTCCTCGCCAGGGCGGCGATCAAGCTCGACGGTGGCGATCCCGCACCCGCCACCCCGCGCCGCATCCTCCAAATGGGCGGCAACCGCGTCGTCGAAACAGGTGGCGATGAACTGGCCGGACGCATCGGACAGAGTGGCCATCAGATAGCGCCGCCCTTTGGCAGAGGTACGCCATTTGGCATCCTCCACCAGCACGGCCATCGTCGCGCCGATGCGGGTGCCGTCATCGGGAATGTTCAGTTCGCCCAGCCCGACATAGCTGCGTGCGCCGTGCATCTTTGCCAGATGCCGGTGGCGATCGACCGGATGCGCGGAAAAATAAAAGCCGAACGCCTCTTTTTCCTGGTCCATCCGCTGCGCCAGCGTCCAGCGTGCCGACAGTGGCAGTTGGATGGACGCGCCCGACGATGGTTCGCTTTCACCAAACAGGCCGCCCTGCCCGCTGGTCCGTTGATCATGCAGCCGCGCCGCGACCGCCAGCACCGTTTCGGCGGCGGCAAAAATCCCTGCGCGGTTGGGTTCGATGCCATCAAATGCCCCTGCGGCCGCCAGCGTTTCCAGCTGGCGCTTGTTCAGCAGGCGCGGATCGACGCGCGTCGCCAGATCGTCCAGCGACGCAAACGGGCCGTTGGCTTCCCGCTCGATGACCAGCCGTTCCATCGCCCCCTCGCCAACCGATTTCAGCGCGGCCAGCGCATAGCGCACGGCCAGCCCAGTGGCAGTTTCCTCCACCGCAAATTCGGCCGTGCTGGCATTGATGCACGGCGGTAAAATGGCCACGCCCATCCGCCGCATGTCATCCGTAAAGATGCCCAGCTTGTCCGTCAGCGTCATATCGAAACACATGGAGGCGGCGAAGAAATCCTCGGGATAATGCGCCTTCAGCCACGCCGTTTGGTAGGCGAGCAACGCGTAGGCGGCAGCGTGCGACTTGTTGAAGCCATAGCCGGCGAACTTGTCGATCAAATCGAACAGCTCATTCGCCTTGCCCGCAGGAATGCCGTTCACGCTGTGGCATCCATCGACAAAGGTCGCGCGCTGCGCGTCCATTTCCGCCTGGTTCTTCTTGCCCATCGCCCGCCGCAACAGATCGGCACCGCCAAGCGAGTATCCGGCCAGCACCTGGGCGGCCTGCATCACCTGTTCCTGATAAACGAAAATGCCGTACGTCTCGGCCAGGATCTGTTCCAGCAGCGGGTGGGGGTAATCGATCACCTCCGTGCCGTTTTTGCGGCGGCCAAAGGCGGGGATATTGTCCATCGGCCCCGGCCGATAGAGCGAGACCAGCGCGATGATGTCGCCAAAGTTGGAGGGGCGAACGGCGGACAGCGTGCGCCGCATCCCTTCCGATTCCAGCTGGAACACGCCCACAGTGTCGCCCTTTTGCAGCAGTTTATAGACGGCCTCGTCATTCCATTCGAGCAGATCGAGATCGACCACGATCCCGCGCGCCGCCAGCATCTGCTGCGCTTTCTTCAGCACCGACAGCGTTTTCAGGCCAAGAAAATCGAACTTCACCAGCCCCGCCGCCTCGACATATTTCATGTCAAACTGGGTTACCGGCATGTCCGATCGCGGATCGCGGTACAGCGGCACCAGCGCCGCCAGGGGACGATCGCCAATCACCACGCCCGCGGCATGGGTGGAGGAATGGCGCGGCAATCCCTCCAGCTTCATCGCGAGGTCGAGTAGGTGCTTCACGCCGCTATCGGTGCGATACTCCGCCGCCAGCTCGCTGACCCCGTTCAGCGCGCGATCCAGCGTCCACGGATCGGTCGGGTGATTGGGCACCAGCTTGGCGAGCCGATCGATATGGCCATAGCTCATCTGGAGCACCCGCCCGGTATCCTTCAGCACGGCGCGCGCCTTTAGCCGCCCGAAAGTGATGATCTGCGCGACATGGTCCGCGCCATATTTGGCCTGGACGTAGCGGATCACCTCCTCGCGGCGGGTTTCGCAGAAATCGATATCGAAATCGGGCATCGACACGCGTTCCGGGTTCAGGAAGCGTTCGAACAGCAGGCCCAGTTTCATCGGATCGAGATCAGTGATCGTCAGCGACCAGGCAACCACCGATCCTGCCCCGGAACCACGGCCCGGCCCCACCGGAATGTCATTGTCCTTCGCCCATTTGATGAAATCGGCAACGATCAGGAAGTAACCGGAAAAGCCCATCTGGATGATGACATCCAGCTCGAATTCCAGTCGCTCGCGATAGGGTTGGGTCCAATCATCGACAGCCCCCTTCCCGCTTGCGGGAGGCGTCGGGGGTGGGGCTGACCCGGCAGCGGACAATTCGTTCGCGGACGGGCCCACCCCTAACCCCTCGCGCGAGCGGGAGGGGGACTGCATCGCCGCAATCCGCGCCAGCCGTTTTTCCAGCCCGGCGCGCGCATCGACCCGCAGGGCGGTCGCCTCAGCATCGGGATCGCCCGCCAGGCTCGGCAGGATCGGTTTTCGCTTGGGCGCGGCGACCGCGCAGCGTTGCGCCACCACCAGCGTATTGGCGATTGCCTCTGGCAGATCATCGAACAGCTGGCGCATGTCGCGGGCGGGCTTCATCCACGCGTCAGGGCTGCTTTTGGGGCGATCGTCGCTGGCGATATAGGTGGAATGGGCGATGCACAGCATGGCATCATGCGCCGCGCCAAAGCTTTGTTCGGCATAGCAGCACGGGTTGGTGGCGATGATGGGCAGGTCGCGATCATAGCCCAGATCAAGCAACGCCGCCTCGGCCCGACCCTCAACCTCGTCGAGCCGGCGGGTCAATTCGATATACAGCCGATCGGGGAACAGCGCCTGCAACCGTCCGGCATAGGCCAGCGCGGCATCGGGTTGATCCTCGGCGAACAGCCGCGCCAGTGCCCCTTCACGCCCCGCCGTCAGCGCGATCAGGCCATCGGCGTGTGCCGCCAGCGCTGCGAAATCAACGTGCGGCGCAAGCTCCAGCGGTCGGGCGAGATGCGCCTGCGACACCAACGCGCACAAATTCTGGTACCCGCCCTCATCCTGCGCATAGAGCGCGAGCCAATCGAGCGGGGCGGCGACCCCATCGGGCATGTCAGGCCGCGCCACGCCCAGCATCGCGCCGATAATCGGCTGCACCCCCGCCGCCCGCGCGGCCTCGGCATAGGCCATCGCGGCATAGAGCCCGTTGCGATCCGTCAACGCCGCCGCCGGAAAGCCAAGCTCCTGCGCGCGCTTGGCAATGGCCTTTGGCTCAATAGCGCCGTCGAGCATCGTGAACGACGAGAAAATACGCAGCGGGACGAAACCGGAATGAGCCATGGCCACGACTATGCGGGCTTCAGGCGATTCGCGAAACCGTCATAAAACAGCTTTGTCGTGGATAACCGCGATCAGGCGGCGAGCAGCTTCTCGATATCCTTAGCGATTTCGGCAGGCGTGGTCTGCGGGCCATAGCGTGTGACCTTTGCGCCGGTGCGATCGACCAGGAATTTGGTGAAGTTCCACTTGATCCCGCGCGATCCCATCAGGCCCGGTGCCGCATCCTTCAACCGATCGAACAGCGGATCAGCGCCTGATCCGTTCACCTCAACCTTGGCGAACACCGGGAAGGTGACGTCATAGTTGATCGTGCAAAAGGTCGCGATTTCCTCTGCATCGCCCGGTTCCTGCGATCCGAACTGATTGCAGGGAAAGCCAAGCACTTCAAACCCCTGATCCGCAT
>JBBQDD010000167.1:0-5803 GCA_038319335.1 Sphingomonadales bacterium | reverse complement strand
TAGGCCGTGAACCCATAAAGGCGCGCGCGTCAGGTTCCGGTATTGAGATTGTCGTGAAGGCTCTTGAGGATGCCGTCGCCCTCGACCGATCCGGAGATGAGGCAGGGATCATCCCACTCGTTCTGGAAGGCGAAGCTGCATCCTCCGAACCGATACTCGGCAGATGTCGGATATTGGCGCTTGTCGGGCACGCCGTAATGGTCGCGAATGGCCGATGCTACTAACGGCAGGTCTGCAGGCTCGAACTCCAGCGAGTAGTGTCCGTTCGATAGAGGGAGCAATGTCACCGCCATCGCCTATGGATGCGGGGACAACGGTTCGAGATCAAGTCCGGCCTTCCATCGGCCACAGGTTCATGATTCAAGCGTGGCATGAGCCGATATGACCTGACTGACTTCGAGTGGCGCGTGATCCAGCCGCTCCTGCCCAACAAGCCGCGAGGCGTCCCGCGCGTTGATGACCGGCGCGTTCTGAACGGCATTTTCTGGGTGCTGCGTTCGGGTGCGCCGTGGCGCGACCTCCCTGAGCGCTATGGACCGAGGACGACCTGCTACAATCGCTTCGTGCGCTGGCGAAAGGCGGGTGTGTGGGACCGGCTGATGGACGCCATCAGGGCGGCATACGACGGCGACATCCAGATGATCGACAGCACTTCCATCCGGGCGCACCAGCAGGCTGCGACGGCAAAAAGGGGGGTCGAGATCATTGTCTCGGTCGCTCCCGAGGCGGTCTCACGACCAAGATCCATGCGGTCGTCGATCGGCAAGACCTGCCGATCCGGCTCGGCCTGAGCGCGGGGCAAGCGCACGACGCTCCCGCCGCGTTGACCCTGCTCGACCGGCTCGATCCGCGCACTATCGTGCTCGCCGACAAGGCTTACGACGGCAACGCCATCCGCGACCTGATCGAGGGCCAAGGCGCGGTGCCCAACATCCCCGCCAAGTCGAACCGCAAGTGGCGACCCTGCTTCTCGAAGACGCTCTACCGCGAGCGCAATCATGTCGAGCGCTTCTTCAGCAAGCTCAAGCACTTCCGACGTATCGCCACCCGCTACGACAAGCTCGCCGACAACTTTCTCGCTATGGTCAAACTCGCCTCAATGCGCCTGTGGCTCCGCGCTTATGAGTCTACGGCCTAGTCAGCAAATCGCGCCGGACAAACAGAATCCGGAACCATTTTGGAATATTCCGGTGCCCCGGGCCAGCTGATTGCAACCTAGCGGCAGCAGTTGCAGCTGCATTTCGCCTTGGGCGTCCATTTGCGCGCTGGTTTGCGGTAGTGGCGGCGCACGGGGGCGCGGTAGACGGTTTCCTCGATATATTCGGTGACCGTCGTGGTGACGACCGGGGCTTGCTGAACGGTGATCGTCGTCGTCACGCCGCCGGGATAGTAATAGCCGCTGCCGGCCGACCATGTCTGCGTATAGCCTTGCGGATACCCCTGTGAGTTTAGCGGCTGGATGACCCCGCCGGCCTGCACCGGCGGTTGGGGCAGATAGCGCCCGCTCTGCCGCCCCTGCTGATAGCCGCGCTGGCCGTTCACCTCGTAACTGCCCTGATATTCGCCCTGATAGCCCCCCTGATAGGTTAGGCCGGGGGCGGCATAGGGTGCGCCATAGCCGGGCCGTTCGCCGCGATCATACCCGGTATCGCCATCATCATCGTCCCAGCCGATGCCCTGCACGCTATCATACACGCGGCCACCGCCGTCGATCAGCACGGCATCGTCATAATAGCGCGACCAGCGATAGCCCGATGGCGGCGGGGCCAGGCCGTAGCTGCCGTAATTGCCGATGAAAAAGCTGGGCGCGAACCAATAGCGCGGCAGGGCAAAGCCCCGCCCGGGGCGGCGATAGGCATTCCAGCCACCGGGTGCCTGCATGCCGCCGATCCAGCGACCACCGGCACGCCCACCCCAACGCTGGCCTTGAAGCCGCTGGCCTTGAATCTGTTGGCCTTGAATCTGTTGGCCCTGAATCTGTTGGGCCTGAATGCGTTGGCCCTGGATGCGTTGCGCCTGAATGCGCTGCGCCTGCATGGCCTGGCCATCCATCGGTGCCATCGCGCCCTGGGGGACGGCAATCTGCGGCGCGACCATGTCACCGCGCCCGAGTCGTTGCGCATCGGCGGTGCCGGTCAGCATCGTCGCCAGGATGGCAAGTGACGCGATCATGGGGGTTCGCATGGTTAACTCTCCAACGGGCACCGGAACGGATTGGCGGATGCCCAAATCATTAACGTGCGTGTTACCATTTTTGGCGCATTTCAGCCACGGGAGAGCGAGTCCCAGTTCGGGTCAGCTTGGTTCGCCCGCGGCAGATTTATCCTAGATCCGTGTGGCGAGCATCGCGGCCAGCGCCTCCACCCCGGCCGCATCCGCAGCATCGAAGCGCGCGGGCAGCGGGCTGTCGAGATCGAGCACGCCCAACAGCACACCGTCGCGGATAACCGGCACGACCAGTTCGGAACGGCTGTCGGCATCGCAGGCGATGTGGCCGGGAAAGGCGTGGACGTCATCCACCAGCTGTGTCGCCAGCGTCGCCGCCGCTGCGCCGCACACCCCGCTGCCCACCGCGATGCGGATGCAGGCGGGCTTGCCCTGGAACGGACCCAGCACCAGTTCCCCGCCCACCAGCCGATAAAACCCCGCCCAGTTCAAATCCGGCAGATATTGCCACATCAGCGCGGAGGCATTGGCCATGTTGGCGATCGCATCAGGCTCATCCGCAGTCAGCGCGTCCAGCGCGGATTGCAGATCGCGGTACAATTCATCCTTGGCGCTGGTGTCGACGGTAAAGGCGTACATGGCGGGCTTTCGGCGTTGCGGATGCAGCCAAGCTGGGGGCGAGGCGTGGCATTGGCAAGGCCGCCAGGTCGTGCACCCGTAAACGACCGACATTGGCTGGGGACGGACATTGGTCGCGGTTCGACGTTCAAAATCCAGACGTGCTCGGCATCACGCGCGGAGGACCGACGCTCACCACATCCACACAGTGATTTAGCGTGCTCAGCGACCAGTGCTCGAGCGGCCCTGGGTATTCATCGTCAGCGAATGTCGTTGCGGAGACATAATGGAAGAATGCTGTGTGGAAGCGCCGCTCAAGCAGCTTTCCTCGGGGCAACTCGTCATCTTCGCCCTTCCAGAAGCTCTCGTTTCTAACTGCGTATGCTACGTAGTTGTCCCAACGTAGCTCGAAAGACCGGCTCTCGTCGGTCACAAGGATCGGCCTACCTTCTCCCAAGTCGACACCGTCGATGTCGATCTTAGTCGGCTCGCCGAGCAGGCCTTCCGCCACTATGATCCGCAACTGGTTTTCGAACGGCTCTCCTATATCAGTGAGGTATAGGTTGAGCAGACCGTCGGGGAACTCCATCGGACACCTTCAAGCGATTTGTAAGCAAGCATTGTTAGCTAGGTTTCCCTTATGTCCGCAACTGGGGCGAAACCTGCCCAACTTCTATCCCTCACCCCGGACTCGTTCTGGGGTCCATCGCGCCGCAATCGCCGTCTTCGCGGAAAGATGGGTGGGCCCCGGAACGAGTCCGGGGTGACGGCAATTTAATACAGGGGATTTCAATTCCGTAACGCTAGCCCCGTGCCGGTTCGACGCCCGTAGCCTAATCCAGCGACACCCGACCCCGCCCGGCCTTCACTTCGCTGCGGCCCTTTTTATCGTCCACCCGGCGGGCCTTGGCGGCCTTGCTCGGCTTGGTTTTTACTCGGCGCGCCGGTCGTTCATGCGCCTTGCCGATCAGCGCAGACAGGCGGGCGCGCGCATCAGTGCGGTTGGCATCCTGCGTGCGATATTTGCGCGCGGTTATGATCAGATCACCCCCCGCCGTCAGCTTTGATCCGGCCAGCACCTTCAGCCGCTGGTACACATCAGGCGCCAGGCCCAGCCGGAACACCGCAACGCGCAGCTGCACCGCAGTCGCCACCTTGTTTACATTCTGCCCGCCCGGCCCGGATGCGGCCAGGAAACGCTCCTCCTCGATCGCGCTTTCGGGGAGGACGTACTCAGCCATCGCTTGGTTCGGTATCGGGTGCGGGTGCGGTATCTGGCTCAGCAATAGCCGCGGGGCCAAAGCCTGCCGCCAAAAAGCGATCCGGCAACGGCGCTTCGGCGATCACATCAGGCTTGCCCTCTCGCGGCACGATGAGCGCGGCGGCGTGGAGCAGCATGCCGTGCGGCCCCTTGTTGCCATATACCGGATCACCGGCCACCGGCGCGCCGAGCCCTTCGGCGGCATGAACACGGATCTGGTGCGTGCGCCCGGTTTCGGGGCGGAATTCCACCAGCGATTGCTGCCCCACCACGCGCACCAGCCGCCAATGCGTGCGTGATGGCTTGCCCTTGGCGCTTGCGATCATCCGCCAGCCCGCTTCCTCGCTGCTGATCTTGTCGAGCGCCATGTCGATCACGCCGCTTTCGCCGTCCGGAATACCGTCGAGCACGGCCAGGTAATGCTTCGTCACCAGCCCCGCCTCAAACACCCGCTGAAACCGCTTGTGCGCCTTGGGATTGCGGGACAGCAATAGGCAGCCGCTTGTATCCCGGTCGAGCCGGTGCACCGCCTGGGGCCAGCGCTGGAACCCGAAGGTCAGGCTCTGCAGATGGTTTTCAAGGCTCAGCGCGCCGTCGCGCGGCGGATCGACCGGCAGCCCGGTGGGCTTGTCAATCACGATCGCTTCGCCGTCGATAAAAAGAACATGGTCTGTAATCATGCAACCGCCCTTGCCACTCGCCGCGCCCGCGTGCCAGAAAAAGCGCAACACCGTCCCCCGGAGAGCCAATGAAATACCCCGCCGCCATCATGTTGATGACGACCGCACTGGTGCCCGCCATCGCGCAGGCCGCCGTGGAAGACCTGTGCATTGGCCAGCGCGTTGCCGCCGGCGCGGACGGGCGGATGCTGGGCCATCTGCCCTATGGTCAGGCAAATGCTGCAGAATTGGTGACAATGCCTTCGCGTTTTTCCATCGGGGTGCCGTGCCAGTTGCGGCGCGAAGCAGCAGCTGACCTGTCGCGGATGCTGACCGATGCGACGTCATCCGGCATCGGCGGCGCAATCCGTGCGGTATCCTGTTATCGCACCGTCAACCGGCAGCGCAGTGTGTTCTGCGGCCAGATTGGCCCGGGCAAACGCTGCAAGGATGCCGCCGAGCGCGCCCGCTATGTCGGCCCGCCTGGCTATAGCGAGCATGCGACCGGCTATGCGATCGATTTCGGCACGCGCCCGTCGGCAGGCTGCGCAGATGTCGATGCGTGCTTTGCCAACACCCGCGCGGGCCGCTGGCTGCTGGCGCATGGCAGCGAATATGGCTTTGAACTGTCGTTTCCGGCCGGCAACGCGCAAGGGGTGACATGGGAGCCATGGCATTGGCGCTGGGTGGGCACGGCTGCCGATGCGCCGGGTGCAGGGCCAGCCCGCGCCATCTTCGCCCGCGCCCGCACCGCCTATCCCGCCCGGCCAATGCAGGTCGATGCGCCTGCTGCGGTCGGCATGCCAACAGCGACGCCCCCGCCGGGTGCGCCGCTGCTCAACTAATTACGCGGCCAGCTTGCCTGCCACTTCGGCGATCCGGCGGCCCTGATAGCGGGCACCATCCAGTTCCGCCGCGCTTGGCTGGCGGCTGCCATTGCCGTCGGCGATCGTCGTTGCGCCATAGGGCGATCCGCCCTTTACCTCATCAACGCCCATCTGGCCCTGAAAGCCGTAATCGAGCCCGACAATGGTCATGCCGAAATGCATCAGGTTGGTGATGATCGAAAACAGCGTCACTTCCTGGCCACCATGCTGGG